>JBEDFW010000039.1:0-8734 GCA_041174985.1 Actinomycetota bacterium
GTTGCTCCCAGGCCGTCGACGACGTCCTCGGTCGAAGCGTCGCTATCGGCCGACGTGTCGACGCCCACATCGGGAACGACGACGTCGAGTTCGTCGGTGACCTCGGGGAGGACCTGAGCGACCAGGTTCGGGTCGGCCTCGGCGATGATCTCGGCGATGTCACCCTCGGATGCGCCGTTGCGAGCGGCATCGAGGAGGAGTTCGACGAGGGCTTGCTTCTCGGCCTCGGCCGAGGTGGAAGTGTTCGATCCGCCGCAGGCGGCGGTTCCGGCGATCAGACCGGCCATTGCGACGGTGGCGACGATGGCCTTCTTGATCGACTTGTTGGTGAGGTTCTTCATGGCGGTTGTCCTTTTGTGATGGTGTGCAACCCGTTGCTGCACACCGGACAAGAGCCATGGGCTGGCGAGTCCTCGCACTTTTCGTCAGGAAAATTCGGGAAATCTTGACGATTGGCCGAATGGTCCGCTGATCAGGTCGGATCGAAGGTGAGGGGGAGCTTTTCGGGGCCGAAGATGGCCACGGTGGAGGGCTTCCACGTCACGCCGCCGGCGATCTTCATATTGGGCATCCGCTGGGCGAAGATCGGCAGCGCTTCTTGCTGCTCGGCGCGGGCGAGCGCAGCACCGAGGCAGTAGTGGATGCCCGACCCGAAGGTCATGTGCGGTTGTCCAGCCGGCTCGCGTCGAATGTCGAAACTGCCCGGCTCGGTGAAGACGGAATCGTCGCGGTTCGCCATCGCCAGGGCCGGAGCGATGAAGGTTCCGGCCGGGAACAAGATGTCGCGGTACTCGATGTCGGTGCTGGCGAATCGTCCCGTGCTACGAACGGCTCCGGCGAAACGCATGGTCTCTTCGACGGCACGAGGGGCGAGATCGGGACGCTCGGCAAGGAGTTTCCACTGATCCGGATGATCGGCGAGAAGGGAGACGGAGCAACCGAGTTGATTGCGGGTGGTGTCGGTCCCGCCGACGATGACAGCCTGCACCATCATCACCAATTCGTCCTCGGACAACTTGTCGCCCGCCTCCTCGGCGGCGATCAATGAAGTGATGAGATCTTCGGACGGCTTGCGACGTCGATCGGCGATGAGACCCCGTGTGTACTCCTCGAGTTCTTCCTGCGCGGCGATGATGAGATCGATTTCGTCGGCTGCGGTGGCGTTGAACACGCGCAGTACGTCCTCGGCCCAGCGACTGAAGAGCTTCCAGTCCTCACGCGGCGCACCGAGCAATTCGCAGATGATCGGGATGGGGTAGTGCTCGAGCACGTCGACCGTCAGGTCGCACCGTCCGTTCGGCGTGTGCGGGTCGAGGAGATCGTTCAGCACTTCGCGCATGAACGGACGAAGGGCATCGGCCGAGCGCGGCGAGAAGGAGGGAGCGACGAGTCGACGTAGTCGGGTGTGGGTCTCGCCTTCGGCCGACAGGATGCTCTCGCGCTGGCGATCCTTGAGGCGAGGATCGGTGACGGCCCGTAACTCGGAAATGATCTTGGCCGCGTTGTGCCACCGCTTGTCACGCAGGATGGCCACGCAATCGTCGTAGGTGAACACGATGTAACCGAACGGGCCTCGTGCGATCCAGGTCTCCCCGGCGATTCGCTCGAGGGCGGCGCGTTGTTCCTCGGCATCGGCGAATCCGAAATCGACGAGAGGGAGATCGAGTTGGTCGGCGGGGGTGGCCATGGATCCAAACTAACGGGCGAAGACTCCGAGCCGACCGTCGAGCGTCTCGCCGGTTCGGGCGCATGTTCGGGGTCGATGCCGGGCGATCTAATCTGACCGCATGAAGACCTATCGCAACTTCGTCAACGGGAAGTACGTCGACGCGGCCGACGGCCGCACCATTCCGGTCGTGAATCCGTCGACTGGTGAGCAGTACGCCACCGCTCCCTTGTCGGGCGCCTCTGACATCGACGCCGCCATGTCGGCGGCGGCCAGTGCCTTCGAGTCGTGGCGCGACACCCCGCCCAAGGACCGGTCGTTGGCGTTGTTCCGCATCGCCGACGAGATCGAGCGCCGAGCCGAGGAATTCATCGCGCTCGAATCCGAGAACTGTGGCAAGCCGATCGACGTCACCCGATCGGAGGAGATTCCGCCGATGGTCGACCACGTGAGGTTCTTCGCCACCGCCGCCCGACACCTCGAGGGCAAGAGCGCCGCGGAATACGTGCCGAACATGACGAGCTACATCCGTCGTGAACCGATCGGAGTCTGCGCACAGGTCGCGCCCTGGAACTACCCGATGATGATGGCGGTCTGGAAGTTCGCGCCGGCGGTGGCCGCCGGCAACACGGTCGTGCTGAAGCCGAGTGACACCACGCCGGTCACCACGACGCTGTTGGCCGAGATCTGTGCCGAGTTCTTGCCGCCGGGAGTGGTGAACGTCGTGTGCGGTGACCGTGACACCGGACGGGCCATGGTGGTGCACGACACGCCGTCGCTCGTCAGTGTCACCGGTTCGGTGCGGGCCGGGATGGAAGTCGCCGAGGCGGCGTCGAAGTCACTGAAGAGAGTTCACCTCGAACTCGGAGGAAAGGCGCCGGTCATCGTGTTCGACGACGCCGATCTCGCAGCGGCAGCCGAAGGCATCGCCATCGCCGGCTACTTCAACGCCGGACAGGACTGCACGGCGGCGACACGCGTGTTGTGCGCCCCCGGTGTGTATCGCGACTTCGTCGACCTTCTCACCGAACAAGCCAAGGGAACCGGGTGCGGCGCACCCGACCAGGACGTTCTCTTCGGCCCGGTGAACAACTCGAACCAACTCGCTCGTGTCTCGGGCTTCTTCGATCGCTTGCCGTCACACGCCAAGGTCACGACGGGAGGACAGCGCCAGGGCACCTCCGGTTACTTCTTCCCACCCACGGTCGTCTGCGACCTGAAACAGACCGATGAAATGGTTCAGACGGAGATCTTCGGACCGGTGATCACCGTGCAGACCTTCGCCGACGAGGACGACGCAGTGCGTCTGGCCAACGGAGTCGATTACGGCCTGGCGTCGAGCGTCTGGACGAAGGATTTCGGCCGGGCGATGCGTGTCACGCGTCGCCTCGACTTCGGCTGCGTCTGGATCAACACCCACATCCCGATGGTCGCCGAGATGCCCCACGGCGGTTTCAAGAAGTCCGGCTACGGCAAGGATCTGTCGGCCTACGCGCTCGACGACTACACGCGAATCAAGCACGTGATGGCCAATCTCGACAGCTGACGATCCGGCCGATCGGTCGGCCGGAGTGAACATCCGGTGACCAAAGGGCTTGCCGGGGCCGGTGAGGGGTGTAGTTTTCCTTCGGCGTGACGGTGATCCCGTCGCGGGAGGGGGAGGAACGGTCGGACCGTGAGCGAGCAGGTCATCGAACTGCGCGGCGTGAGCAAGTCGTTCGGCGACTTCCAGGCCGTCAAGCAGGCCGACTTCGCCATTCGCCGAGGCGAGTTCTTCGCCATGCTCGGTCCGTCCGGTTGTGGCAAGACCACGACCCTCAAGATGATCGCTGGTTTCGAGCAGCCCACCACCGGCCAAGTCATGCTCGAGGGTGTCGACGTGTCGTCGGTGCCGCCGCACAAGCGCAACGTCAACACGGTGTTCCAGCAGTACGCGCTCTTTCCGCACATGTCGGTGGCCGACAACGTCGCTTTCGGTCTGCGGGCGAAGAAGGTGGCCGAGCCGGAGGTCAAGTCGCGCGTGGCCGAGATGCTCGAGGTCGTTCGCCTCGGCGACTTCGCGAGCCGCCGCCCCGCTCAACTCTCGGGTGGCCAGCAACAGCGTGTGGCGTTGGCGCGAGCACTCGTCAACATGCCGAGTGCTCTTCTTCTCGACGAGCCGCTCGCCGCTCTCGACCTCAAGTTGCGCGAAGCGATGCAGATCGAACTGAAGCGCATCCAGCGCGAGGTCGGAATCACATTCGTGTTCGTCACGCACGATCAGGGTGAAGCTCTCACGATGTCCGATCGCATCGCCGTCATGAACGAGGGTGTGGTCGAACAGATCGGTACTCCCGAGGAGATCTACAACCGACCGCAGAGTCTCTTCGTCGCCGGTTTCATCGGTTCGGCCAACCTGTTGCCGGGTCACGTGCGCGAGACCACGGCCACGGGTTGCATCGTCGAGTTGTCGAACGGCCAGCGCGTGGCGGCGTCGAATCGTCACGAAGCCGGAGCCAAGGTGTCGGTCATGCTGCGCCCCGAGCGACTCCATCCGGTGGCCTCGCAGCCAGCCGAGGGTCTCGGTTTGCGCGGCACGGTCACGAGCGTGATCTTCCAGGGGGCGTGGCTGCGCGTGGTGATCGAGTTGCCCGACGGCACCGAACTCTCCGCCGAGGCCGATGCCGACAGCGATCTGCCGTCGCTCCGACCGGGCCTCGAGCACTGGGTCGGTTGGTCGAACTCGGCGGCCTATGCCCTCGCCGGCTGGCCCGAGCGGGCCGGTGCCACCGGACTCGACGTCGATCACGTGGAGGCCGGGCTGTGACGAGCCCCGGCCACGCGTCGGTTTTGAGTAACGTTTCACGACCCGTCACGTGACGGACCACGAATTCACATCCACAGGGAGGACACTCATGAACACACCGAAGCGCGGATTCTCACGACGCGAACTTCTCATCCGCTCCGGCGTCGTCGGCGCCGCCGGTCTGTCTCTGCCGGCGATTCTCGCCGCGTGCGGTGGCGACGACGGAGGAAGCGGTGGAGGAGCGGGCGAGCTCCTGATCGAGAACTGGCCGGAGTACATCGACCTCACCGAAGGTGACGTGCTCGGCACCATCGATCGCTTCATCGCTGCCAGTGGCGTCAAGACCACTTACTCCGAGGCGTACAACGACAACCTCGAGTACTTCGCCAAGATCCAGCCCCTGCTCGGTACCGGCAAGGCGATCGAACCCGACATCATCATGCCCACCCAGTGGATGGCCGGTCGTCTGCGCAAGCTCGGCTGGCTGGAGAAGTTGCCCACCGACAAGGTTCCCAACGCCAAGAATCTCGAGGACGCCTTCAAGAATCCGCCGAGCGACCCGACCGGCGAGTACAGCCTCCCGTGGCAGTCGGGTATCGCCGGTATCGCCTACAACATCGATGCCACCGGACGGGAATTGAAGAGCATCGCCGATCTCTTCGACCCGGCGTTCAAGGGCAAGATCGGCATGCTCACCGAGATGCGTGACACCGTCGGTCTCCTGCTCCTCGGACTCGGCATCAACCCCTCCAACATCACCTCGTTCGACGAGGCGGCCGGAGCCTTCGAGCAACTCGAGAAGGCCAAGTCCGACGGTCAGATCCGTGCATTCACGGGCAACGACTACATCGACGATCTCGGGCTCGGCAACTTCGCCGCTTGCATCGGTTGGTCGGGTGACGTGCTGCAGCTCGGCACCGACAACCCGAGCGTTCGATTCGTGGTCCCCGAAGAGGGTGCCACTCTGTGGTGGGACACCATGGTCGTGCCGAAGGGGGCCAAGAACGTCGAGGCCGCGGCGAAGTTCATGGACTTCGTGTTCGACCCGGTGCAGGCCGCTCAGATCACCGCTTACGTTCAGTACATCTCCCCGGTGAAGGGAGTGCGCGAAGAAGTGGCCAAGATCGATGCCGCTCTCGCCGACAACCCGTTGCTCTTCCCGGATGACGAGACGAAGAAGCGCTTCTTCCCGTTCGCCGATCTGAGCGACGAGGTCGAGGCGCAGTTCGAAGAGGCCTTCTCGGGCATCATCGGGGCCTAGTACTCGTGACCGCTCCCGTTGTGTCGAGGGTGAGATCTCTCACCGGTGTCTCGAGCGAACGGGTCGGTCTCCTCAGCCTCGTCCTCGTGGGCGTGGCTCTCTTGTCCGTCGGAGCGCGATGGGTCTCCGGGCCCATCGCGCTTCTCGTTCTGGTGTTGGCGGCCCTCGTCGTCGTCGGCTGGATCACCCTCGCCGTTCTCGGGAGTCCCGAGACCAAGCGGGCCTTGGCGCCCTACGGTCTCTTGAAACCCGGTTCGATGTGGTTGGCCTTGTTCTACCTCGCTCCGCTCTGGACGTTGCTCAAGAGTTCGCTGTCGGCCAAGAAGACTCGATTCGACGTCTTTCCGACCTTCTCGTGGGAGTTCTCCAACTACGGCAAGGCGTTCAGCGATTTCGGTCCGCAATTCGGGCGAGCGTTCCTCTACGCCGGGATCGCCACCCTTCTCACGATCCTGATCGGTTACCCCATTGCGTACGTCATCGCGTTCCGTGGCGGGAAGTACCGCAACATCCTGCTCGGACTCGTGGTGATTCCGTTCTTCACGAGTTACCTCATCCGAACCATCGCCTGGACGTCGATCCTGGCCGACAGCGGGCCGGTCGTGAACATCCTCGATTCGTTGAGTCTGACCGGAGTGCTCGAGTCCTTGAACGTCATGGACAACGGCAAGTTGATCAACACTCCCGCAGCAGTGATCGGTGGTCTCACCTACAACTTCTTGCCCTTCATGATCCTGCCCATCTACGTGAGTCTCGAGAAGATCGACATTCGTCTGGTCGATGCCGCGCAAGACCTCTATTCGTCGGCGGCCCGCGCTTTCCGCAAGGTCGTGGTTCCCCTGTCGATCCCGGGAGTGTTCGCCGGCACGTTGCTGACCTTCATCCCGGCCGCCGGTGACTTCGTGAACGCGCAGTTCCTGGGCAACCCCAACACCACCATGATCGGCAACTCGATCCAGGACCAATTCCTGCGGCAGAACAACTATCCGGTGGCGAGTGCGATGTCGTTCGTCCTGATGGCGATCATCACCGTCCTCGTGATCGTCTACAGCCGGTTCTTCGGAACGGACGACCTGGCATGAGCGTCACCACCAAACGCGGTCGGGTGGGTCGCATCGCCCTCAATGTGTTCGCCGGATTCGGTTTCGTCTACCTCTTCTTGCCGATCGCCTTCATCGTCGCCTTTTCGTTCAATCAACCCAAGGGCAAGTTCAACATCGTCTGGCAGAAGTTCACGCTCGAGAACTGGACCGACCCGTTCTCCGACACTGCGCTCACCGACGCATTCGTGACCAGCTTGCAGATCGCCGCGGTTTCCACGCTCATCGCGACGTTCCTCGGCTCGATGATCGCCATCGCGTTGTCGCGATACCGCTTCCGAGGATCGGCCGCCTACAACTTCTTGCTGGTTCTGCCGCTCACCACTCCCGAGATCGTCCTCGGCTCGTCGTTGGCCACCTTGTTCCTCGGCCAGAGCGTGGTCGATTTCGGCTTCGCCACCATCGTGATCGCCCACGCGATGTTCCAGGTCAGTTTCGTGGCCCTGACGGTGCGCGCCCGTATCCGCGGTTTCGACTGGACTCTCGAACAAGCGGCGCAGGATCTCGGAGCGTCGCCGATGCGAACGTTCTGGAAAGTGACCTTCCCGCTGATCCTTCCCGGCATCTTGGCGGCGTCGTTGCTCGCTTTTGCTCTGTCTCTCGACGACTTCATCATCACGTTCTTCAACGCCGGCTCGACGCTCACGTTCCCGCTGCGAATCTTCGGTGCCTCACGTGTGGAATTGCCGCCCCAGATCAACGTGCTCGCCACGGTGATCCTCGTCGTCACCGTCGGCATCATGGCGGTGGGATCGGTGCTCGGTCAGCGACGCCGACGCCGTCTCGGCCAGACCGCCTGATCGTCTCTCAGTCGCTCGCTTCGCCGAGTCGCATGGTGGCGGCGAGCGACAGGCCAGCGCCGGGTGATCCACTCTCGATCTCGAGATGATGGAGCGTGCCGTTGAATCGCGCCGGTGAGCAATATGTGTCGACGACGGCCAGTCCATCGTGGCGACCGACCCACAAACCGCCGGCGGCCGTGGTGACACCGGGGAACATGAACAAACCCCCGTAGCGACCTTCGTCGACCGAACGACCGTCGACGAGAAGAGACAGAGCGCCGGCATTCATCGTCACGTGCACGACGTGTGATCCGGGGGCGAGAGGGGTCGCATCGGCGAGGTGGGTTCGGTGGTGTCCGTAGACGACGTCGAAATGCACGTGACCGTCGACGACGTGCAGGGCCCAACCTCCTTGGTGGTCACCGATCGCTCCGATGACGCCCGAGGTCGACGAGTCGGCATCGAGTTCGGCCGACACGACGAACCCACCGAACATCGCCGGGACTCGACCGGCGGCGATCGGTTGTTCGGCCGGTCGATAGCGGGCTCGACGGGGGAGCGGATACTCGGTCGGGTGCGGCGGATGGTTGGCCGACGGGTCGAAGAGAGGGAACACCTGGTTCGCCGTCGCCTCACTCACCCAGAGCTCCTCGAGCTGACGAACCAGTTCGGGATTCTCGCCCGAGCGGTCGGTCGACTCGGAGAAATCCGAGCGCAGATCGAACAGCTCCCATCGATCGGTGTCGTAGGAGTGGCTGCCGACGATGTGGTCGCGTTCGCCGAAGAGCGGAGAAACGAAGTTGCTGGTGGCCTTCCAGCCGTCGTGATAGATCGAGCGCGATCCGTGCATCTCGAAGTACTGCGTCGTGCGTACCTCGGAGGCCGAGCCGTCGTTCAGAGTGGCCGAAGCGTCGTGGCCGTTCACGAGTTGCTGTGCGACGCCGTCGACTTCGGCCGGCATCTCGAGACCGAGGCAAGCGAGCAACGTGGGAGTGACGTCGACCGAGTGCAGGAACTGATCACGTACCGCACCGGGTTCACGAATGCCGGCCGGCCAATGCACGACCAACGGTGCGCGAACTCCGCCGAGCCACGAGTAGCGCTTCCAGAGCCGAAAGGGGCTGTTTCCCGCCCAGGCCC
>JBEDFW010000040.1:0-3212 GCA_041174985.1 Actinomycetota bacterium
GTGCATTTCTGCATCGGTTACTCCGAGCCCGGTGCCGGTACCGACTTGGCGTCGCTCCAGACTCGCGCGGTGCGCGACGGTGATCAGTACGTCGTCAACGGGCAGAAGATGTGGACGTCCCTGTCGAGCGATGCCGATTATTGCTGGCTCGCCGTTCGCACCATGATCTCGACCACTTCGCCGTGACGTACGACGTCGTCGGGCTCGGCTCGAGCGGCGAAACCGATCGGATCGTCGATGGGAAACCATCCCGCCACTCGGTCGCCGAATGCTCCGGCGACGGCTTCGACGAAGCGGGGCCAGTAGCGATCGGCAGTCTTGGAGTCGCGAAAACCCCGCTCGTCGTCGAACCAGCGCGGCACGTTGCGTTCGAGCAGGCTCGCCCACACTCCGATACCCGCCGAGTCGGCCGCCGAGATGACATCTCGATACCACTCGAACCATTCGCCGGAGAGTTCGTCGCCCATTCCCGAGCGGGGCTGCAGACGCGACCAGTCGAATCCGAGTCGAACGTGTCGAACTCCGGAGTGCGACAGGGCCAGCAGATCATCGGCGAATCTCGTCTGGAATCCGTTTCCCTGTCCGATCGGGCCGTCGACGTCGGACGTCGCTGAAGCACCGAGGGCGACGAGGCTGGGGAGCGAGGCTCCGATCTCGATCACAGTCGATCAGACGTACGGAATTCGGGTCCAGAGTTCGCCGGTGTCGTGGAGACCTCCGAGCGACTTCTCCGACGTGAGATGCACGACGTCGATCGTGCCGAGACCCCGAAGCGTGAGAGGGTCGTGATTGTTCTCGATGACCCCGCGTGGGGCGCGCACGAGATCGGCGCGAGCGATGAGCACTTCGTCGGAGTCGGCGGCATCGCAGAGGCGGGAAGCTTGGTTGACCGAGCTGCCGATGTAGTCCTCGCCTTGGAACATGAGCACTTCGCCGGATGCGATCCCGACGCGAACCTTGAGAGGCGCACACACGTCTTCGCACTGCCGCTGCAAGTCGAGCGCGAACCGGATGGCCTGGTCCTGTTCGACGGCGACGATCATGCAGCCGTCACCCAGCCACTTGTCGACGCGAACGCCGCACTTGGCCGCCACGTCGCGAACCTGAGCTCGGAACCGGGTCAGAATCTCACCGGCCGAGGTGTCGCCATTGGTGGCGGTGTACTTCGTGAACCCCGAGAGGTCGACGAAGACGAAGGTTCGCTGGACTTTCATGGTCGTGGGCAGGCTACCGGTCGGGCACGACCCCTGCCCGACGGCTTTCCGACCGGTGACCAGGACTAGCGTGCGGTCATGGCCAGCCGTTTCACCTATTCGCGTTGGGACGGCACCCAGCAGGGCTTCGATCTCGACAACACCTCGCTCTTCGAGGAGATGTCGGACGACCTCTTGGCGTACGGCGATCTGCGCGGCGCCCTGCGTCGTCTCATGAATCGCGGACTCACCGATCCGAACGGCGAGCGTCTCATGGGGCTCCAGGAGATGCGCAAGCGTCTGAAGGAGCGTCGGCAAGAACTCCTCGACAGCGGTGATCTCGGTGGGGTGTTCAAGGAGATCGACGACGCGTTGAACGACGTGATCGACGAAGAGCGTCACGCGATCGAGCAATCGGTTCGCGACGCGGCGAGAAGCAACGACGAGCGCCGACGGGAGAACGCCCAGCGCGCCGCCGAGGATCGCAACTTCCGACTCGACATGCTGCCCGACGATCTCGCGGGAAAGGTGCGTGAACTGAGCTCCTACGACTTCGAATCGAAGGAGGCGCAGCAGAGATTCGAGCAGTTGATGGAGAAGTTGCGCAGTCAACTCGCTCAGCAGATGGTCGACCAGATGTCGTCGGCCGTGCAGAACATGTCGCCGCAGGACATGCAGCGCATGAAAGAGATGATGACCGCGCTCAACGAGATGATCGACAAGCACCAGCGCGGCGAGGATCCGGGTTTCCAGGACTTCATGAAGGAGTTCGGTGACTTCTTCCCCGAGAATCCGCAGACGATCGAAGAACTGCTCGAGCAGATCGCTCAACGGATGGCCGCCGCTCAGGCGATGTACAACTCGATGACCCCGGAGCAGAGAGCGCAGCTCGAACAGTTGTCCCAGCAGCTCATGCAGGACATGGAACTGGCCGAACAGATGGGTCAGCTGAGCGCCAACATGCAGTCGATGTTCCCGTCGCTTCCGTGGGAACAGGGTTACGAGATGCAGGGCCAGGACCCGATGGGATTCGAGCAGGCCATGCAGACGATGCGCGACCTCGGAGAACTCGATCAGCTCGAAGATCTGCTTCGGAATCCCTCGACTCCGCAGCAGTTGGCCGAGGCCGACATGGATCGAGTGCGTGAACTGATGGGCGACGACGTGGCGAACGCCATGGACAAGTTGTCGAAGTTGGTGCAGGAACTCGAGCGCGAGGGACTCATTCGACAGAAAGAAGGCAAACTCGAGGTCACGCCGAAGGGCATGCGCCAGATCGGCTCGAAAGCGTTGCGCGACCTCTTCTCACGTCTTGCCAAGGACAAATTGGGCCAACACCAGATCAGTCCGATCGGACAGGGCCATGAGCGCACCTACGACACCAAGCCTTACGAGTACGGAGATCCGTTCAATCTCGATCTGCATCGAACGATTCGCAACGCCCTCAATCGAAGCGGCCAGGGCACACCCGTGCGTCTGTCACCCGACGATTTCGAAATCGAACGCACCGAACATCTCACTCGTTCGGCCACCGTCCTCATGCTCGATGCGTCCTACTCGATGTACCGCGACGATCGCTGGGGACCGGCCAAGAAGGTCGCGGTGGCTCTGCAGTCGCTCATCTCGTCGCAATATCCGCGCGATTATCTCGGCATCTTGATGTTCGGCCACGTGGCCTGGGAGATCAAGGCCGACGAACTCGTGGAAGCCACGATTCCCGGTATGCAGGGCACCAACATGCATCACGCTCTCGGTCTCGCCCGCAAGATGCTCGCCCGGCAGAACGGCAACAAACAGATCATCATGATCACCGACGGTGAACCCACCGCCCACATCACTCCCTACGGCGAGGCCTGGTTCACCTACTTCGACGGATACGAGGCCCAGCAGCTCACGGTCGAAGCCACACTTCGCGAGGCGGTGCGTTGCGCGAAGGAGAACATTCGCATCAACACCTTCATGCTCGACGCCGACGTGTACCTTCGCCGATTCGTCGAGCAGATGTCGTCGCTCAACGGG
>JBEDFW010000041.1:0-20987 GCA_041174985.1 Actinomycetota bacterium
GTTGGTGGTTGGTTTGGGATCGGACGCCCGTCGTCATCACACGGTCCGGCGAGCCGTTGCTTGCCGAGATCTTGAACCACGTCAGCGGTCGGACGTGGGAGCGTCGGATCGTGGAGATCGACGGTTCGAACGTGTGGGGTGCACTACTGGCCGCCGGCCTGTGGATCGGGCTCGATCGCATGGCCGGTCGATTCATCGGGCGCCGTCGTTCGACGGCTCCGCTCACCTTGGTCGTCGCCACGGCACTCGGAGCGCTCGGTGCATCTCGATTCGGCTCCTCGCTCGCTTCGGTGACGGTCGTGATTCTCGTGGTGGGCTTGGTCGTGCTCACCGAGATCGATCTACGAACTCGACGACTACCACGCGAGATCAGTTACCCGCTCTTCGGTGCAGCGATCCTCACTCTGGCGGTCGCATCCGTCGTCGAGCACGATTCGTCCCTTCTTCGTGACGCACTGCTCGGTGCCGCGCTCGCGACAGCGATCCTTTTCGTTCTGCACGTGTCGAGTCGCGGTGGACTCGGTGACGGTGATGTGCGGCTCGCTCCGACTCTTGGCACCTTCGGTGCCTTCGGGGGTCTCGAGGTGGTGTGGACGGGATTGCTCGTGGCGTTCGTCGCTGCTGGAGCCACCGTGATCGTCCTCGTGATCTTCCGACGAATGGGCCGTCACTCCACCGTTGCCTTCGGGCCGTTTCTCGCCGTCGGCAGCGTGTTCACCGTTCTCGTGAACGGCACGTTGTCATGACGTGGACGTGAGTGGCTTGGCGAGTCGAATCGACGCCGTCGACCGTGGATCGGCGAGCGCGCGCATGGCGACGTCGAAGTCGGGCAGAGCGAACACCTCACCGTCGTCGGTGATCATCACGAATCGGTCGAGTGTCGCGAGGAACGTTCGATCGTGGCTGACGGCGACGACCGTGCCCTCGAACCCGTCGAGTGCTTGTTCGAGAGCCTCCGACGACTCGATGTCGAGGTTGTCGGTCGGTTCGTCGAGGAGCAGCACGTTGTGTCCGTCGAGCTCGAGACACAAGATCTCGAGTCGGGCCTTCTGACCACCCGACAGGGTCGGGAACTCTTGTCGGGCATTGCCATGCAACCCGTACCGGGCCAGGGCTCGCATCGACTTCTCTTCGTCGAAGAGTCGATCGCGCACGATGTCGATGACAGTACGAGTGGCGAATTCAGGACGGTCGTTGACCTGAGTGAACATCCCGACCGAAGTGCGCGGTCCGAACGTGATGGTGCCGGTGCCGGGTTCGTTCTTACCGGCGAGCACATCGAGAAGGTGCGTCTTGCCGGTTCCGTTCGGACCGATGAGTCCCACTCGTTCTCCGTGATGCACTTCGTCGGAAAAGGGAAAGAAGAGTCCGTCGAGTCCGACACCTTCGAGTTTGGCGACTCGGCGTGCGGCGTCGGCGCCGCGTAGTCGGACGTGGATGCGCTGGTCGGCAACCGGCGGCGGAGGCGGACCGGCAGCTACGAATTTCTCCCAACGCGTCTCGGCCGCGTTGGCTTTGGTCGCGTTCTTGAAGTTCTGAGCGGCCCGCTGCTTCATGATCTTCATGTGGTGGAACAGCCGGCGCTCCTCGTCGTTCCAGCGTTTCAGTTCGTCTCCGAGCTGCTCCTGCCGTTTCGCTCGCGCCTCGGGGAACGTCGTGTACGAACCTCCGTGCACCCACGCGCCCGACCCTTCGATCACGACGATCTTGGTGGCCACTCGTTCGAGGAGAGTTCGGTCGTGGCTGACCATCAGCACGGTGCTCTTGGTCTCGATCAATCTCTCCTCGAGCCAGCCGCGTGTGGGAATGTCGAGATAGTTGTCGGGTTCGTCGAGCAAGAGCACGTCGGCTCCGGACGTGAGGAGAAGATCGAGTACCAACCGCTTGCGCTCGCCTCCCGACAGTTCGGAGACGAGTCGACGTGAGAAGTCGTCGATCTTCGTCTTCACGCTCCTCTCGGCGGCGGCGAACCACTTGGTCTCGAGTTCGTAACCGCCGAGATCACCCCAGTCGGCCAGAGCCTCGGCGTAATCCATGCCGTCGTTGTTCGCACTGCCGAGATCGCGTTCGGCCGCTGCGAGGCGACGGCCGGCCGTGCGCAGTTGAGCCGGCGCGACTTCGATCAACATGTCGCGCAAGGAGTCGTCGGGTCGTGACATCCCGACGTCCTGGGTCATGGAGAGCATGGTGCCAAGGATGTTGTGCTCGCCTTCGTCGGCCTCGATCACTCCCGAGAGAATCCGCAGGATCGTGCTCTTGCCCACACCGTTGGCACCGACGAGAGCGGCGCGTTCGCCGGGTGCGACACCGAACGAGACGTCGAAGAAGAGTTGATCGCCGCCGGGAGGGGCATAGGCGAGGTCGGAGACGGTGATGCTCACCTGGTCATTCTTCCGTCGTCCGACGTGAATCGGGCATCATGGGGACGTGATCGTTCATCTCGTCGACGGAACGTACGAGCTCTACCGCCAGCACTACGGCCAAGCGGTGCGCTCTTCGACGCCCTCACCCAATGCGGCGACGATCGGAGTTCTCAACTCGACGTTCCAGTTGCTGGCCGACGGGGCGACTCACATCGGCGTCGCCACCGACCACGTGATCGAAAGTTTTCGTAACGATCTTTACGAGGGATACAAGACGTCGGAGGGCATGGAACCCGAGATCCTCACGCAGATCCCGATCGTGGAAGAAGCCTTGCGCGCCATGGGTGTGACGGTGTGGGCGATGGAGGAGTACGAAGCCGACGACGGACTCGGATCAGCTGCTGCGGTGGCGGCCGACGATCGTCGGGTGAAGCAGGTCCGCATTCTCAGTCCCGACAAGGACCTCGGGCAGTGCGTCGTCGGACAGCGAGTCGTGCAGATCGACCGACGAAAGATGGCCAAGGACGGCACCGGTCTCGTCGACGAAGCAGCGGTGATCGAGAAGTTCGGTGTCCCTCCGTCGAGCATCGCCGACTGGCTCGCCCTCGTCGGAGACACGGCCGATGGTTTCCCCGGACTCCCGGGTTGGGGTGCCAAGTCGGCGAGTGCAGTCCTCGCCGTGTATCGCCACGTCGATCGCATTCCCGATCGGGTGGAAGATTGGGACGTACCGCAGTTGCGCGGGGCGGCGAAGTTGGCGTCGTCACTGGCCGACAATCGCGAACTGGCCGCTCTCTTCCTGAAGATCGCCACGGTCGTGACCACGGTGCCCGTCGGTCGGGTCGACGATTGGAAATGGAACGGACCCACCGCCGATTTCTCGGTCTTCTGCGCCGATCTCGGCGTTCCGCGACTCGCCGAACGGGTCGCGAAGTTGGCCGACTCCCTCGGGCGGTAGCCTGACCCCGTCGTACTCCTGCCCAGTGAGGTGACGGTCGGGTCCTGTGCAACGGGCCCCCGTGAATCAGGTCAGGACCGGGAGGTAGCAGCCTTCAGCGGACTCGCTCGTGTGCCGCAGATCGCCTGACCGTTGCCTCACTGGGCAGGAGAACGATCACCTGGAAGGGTGCGAGAGCGGCCGAATCGGCACGCTTGGAAAGCGTGTGAGGTGCAAGCCTCCGTGGGTTCGAATCCCACCCCTTCCGCCATGAACGACGTCGACGCGATGTCGCTCGCGCTCGACGAAGCGCGCCGAGCTCTCGAGCACGACGACGTACCGGTCGGGGCAGTCGTGGTGCACGAGGGTCGAGTGATCGCGGCCCGGCACAACGAACGTGAACGGCTCGCCGACCCCACCGCCCACGCCGAAGTGTTGGCCTTGCGGGATGCATCGATCGCTCTCGGTCGTTGGCGGCTCGACGACTGCACTCTCGTCGTCACCCTCGAACCCTGCGTCATGTGCGCCGGTGCGCTGCTCAACGCTCGGATCGGACGGCTGGTGTACGGCGCCGCCGACCTGAAGGCCGGGGCAACGGCGAGTCTCTACAACGTGTGTGCCGATCCGCGCCTCAATCACAATCCCCAGGTCAGCCACGGAGTCGGGGCGGCCGAATCAGCGACCTTGCTCGAGCAGTTCTTCGCCGGTCGCCGATAACCTCGATCGACGGAAGGGTGCCCGAGCGGCCGAAGGGACACGCCTCGAAAGCGTGCGACGTGCAAGCGTCCGTGGGTTCAAATCCCACCCCTTCCGCCAGTCAGTCAGAAACGTCGGAATCAGCACTCGGTTTCGTCGTCGGGCGGTTCGAGATCGACGAGGTAGCGATCGACCACGTCCTGAGCGCACTCACTCGCGCTGTATCCGGTGTGTTGTTCGGCGTCGACGATCACGAGTCGTCCGCCTTCCAGGGCCCGGGCCATGTTGCGTGAACTCTCGAGCGGAGTCGAAGCGTCCCCGGTGGTTCCGATCACGACGATGACCCCGGCACCGATGCCGGTCACGTCGACGCGCGGATCGAGAGCCGTCGGCCAGAACGTGCAGGTGTAGTTGCCGAGCGTGTACGGGGAGAAACGTGGTGCGGCCTCCTGCAACAGCGGAACGTACGAGTCGGCCTCCTCGACCGTGAATCGCTCGTCGTCGTCGGCACAGGTGATGGCCACGAAGGCCTCGAGTTCGTTGCCGTACACGCCATCGGGACCGCGCTGGTAGTACGTGTCCCAGAGTTCGAGGAGGCCACGACCATCACCATCGGCCGCATCGGCGAGTGCCGTCTCCAGAGTCGACCAATACAACTCGTCGTACATCGCCTGGGCAACAGCAGTGATAGCCATTCCCCGTGTGAGATCGGGTCGATCGTCTTCGGTGGGTAATGGGTTCTCGTCGATGAATTCCATCAATTCGTCGAAGGCCGCTTCGGCATCTCCGTCGTTGTGGAACTTGCAGGTCGGATTCGACGAGCAGCGAGCCAGGAAGCGACCGAGCGCATCTTCGAAACCACCTCGTTGTTGGATCGTCGAATCGATCGGGTCCGCGTCGGGATCGGCGGCACCGTCGAGAATCGCGGCCCGGACGGTTTCGGGGAAGAGCGTGGCCCACACTGCGCCGAGTTCGCTCCCGTAGGAGAAGCCGAAGTAGCTGATCGTCTCTTCACCGAGTGCTCGTCGGATCGAGTCCATGTCGCGGGCGACGTTGTTGGTGCCGACGTACGGGAGCAGATCGCCACTGCGAGCGAAGCACTCGTCGACGAAATTCTTGGTGTCGTCGATCGCCTCTTGTCGCTCTTCGTCGGTGTCGGGTGTGATGTCACCCTCGGTGAACCACTCGTCGTAGTCGTCGACGCAGTCGACGTACGGGAACGAGGCACCGGTTCCTCGGGGGTCGAAACCGATGATGTCGAATCGATCGAGAATGGCATCGGAGTAGACCTGCTCGGCGGCGAAGGCCAGCACTTGACCACCGAATCCCGGGCCTCCCGGGTTCACGAGGAGCGAACCGATGCGCTTCTCCGGGTCACGTGCCGCGTGACGAGCGATGAAGATCTCGATCTGCTCGCCATCGGGGTCGCCATAGTCGAGCGGAACGGACAGGCGACCGCAATCGATGCCTTCTGCACCGCAGTCCTCCCATTCGATCGTGCTGCGCGAATCGTCGTTCGACGGTGGCTGGGATTCGTCGGAATCGTCCGTGGTGTTCTCGACACTCGTGTCGTCGATCGACTCGACGACACGAGTGGAACTGTCTCCACTGCAAGCGACGGTGAAAAGCAGAAAAACGACCAGAGCCGGGAGGCGACGGAACATCAGGTCACCTTAGGCCAGGACGGCTTTCGGTTCCACGCACTGCCGATGCGTCTCACTCACACTTCTTGTCGACATCGAAAGTGATCAGGTCGACCAAGTAGTCGTCGACGATCTCGGTGGCACACGAGTCGAGTCCGTAGCTGGTGTGATCGAAGGAGTCGACGATCACGAGCATCGCGTTCCCCAACGACTCGACCATTCGGCGAGTTCCTTCGAGCGGTGTCGCCGAATCGCCGGTGCTACCGAGAACCAGGATCGGTACGTCCCCCGACCATTCCACGTCCGGTGACGGATGGGGATCGACGGGCCACAATGCACAGAGCAGGAGTTCTTGAAGAACGATCGCACCGAGTCGGGGGGACACTCGATTCACCTCGACCATGGCCTCGAAGGCATCGTCGGTCGAGAAGTCCTCGTCACGATCGAGGCAGGTGATCGCGATGTACGAGTCCATCGAATCGTCGGGATGCCCGTCGCGGTATCCCCCGAAGTATCCGTCGTACAGGGTCACGAGTCGGTCGGGTGTGAAGTTGTCGGCTTCGGCGAGTGCCGAATCGAGTTCGGCCCAGGTGTCGTCGGAGTAGAGCGACGAGAACACCGCGATCAGCGCGAAGCCCTGGCCGATCTCGGGGCGATCGGCCGACACGCGCTGGGGGGCCGAGTCGATCTCGAGCATGATGCGGTCGAACGCCATGGCCGCCGTTTCGTCCGCTTCGGAATAGCCGCAGCCGTGGAGGTCGCAATCGGCGAAGAACGCTTCCAGCATTCGCTCGAAACCACTCGATTGGAGCGTGAGCCAGTCGATCAGATCGAGATCCGGGTCGGCGGCGGCATCGAGAACTGCGGCGCGAACGGTGTCGGGGAACATGGTCGCCCATACCGCGCCCAATTCGCTGCCGTACGAGAATCCGAGGAAGCTCGCGGTGTCCTCACCGAGAGCGCGTCGAATGAAATCGATGTCGCGGGCCGTCGATTCGGTGCTGATGTACGGCAGGATGTCACCGCTGCGCTCCTGGCACGAGGAGACGAATTCGCCGGCGGCGCGCAGGAGCACCTCGGTCTCCTCGTCGAGATCGGGACTCGGGTCGAGTCCGAAGTACGGATCCATGTCGTCGACGCAGTCGAGTTCGGGACGCGCGCCTCCTGTACCGCGCGGATCCCAGGCCACGATGTCGAAGCGATCGAGGATCACCTCGGAGAAGTAGTAATCGGCGTCCTCGGCCAGCCACCGACTCTCGGATCCCGGTCCACCGGCGTTGGTGAAGAGAACTCCGATCCTGTCCGCCGGCACTCGTGCGAGATGTCGGGCGAGGGGTAGGTCGAACGAACCGATTTCGGGACGGTCGTAATCGAAAGGAACTTCGATCACGGCGCACTCGGCCTTGGTCGCCGCGCATCTCTTCCACTCGATGTCGGGGATCGCGAGCGGAGGATCGGTCGTGACCACCGAGGGAGACGTGATCGGTTCGGACGCCATGTCGGTTCCCGAAGATCCGCAGGATGTCGTGATGAGCGACACGATGGCGATCGAGAGAAGTCGGCGCATCACCATCGAACCCCAGGGTAAGTGAAAGTAACCTCGCCTCGTGCACACCAATCCACACGCTTTGATCCCGCGTGACCGGTCGATGGTCGAGGGTCAGCGTCTCGGTGGGCGCTCGATGAAGCGAGCGTGGTCGTTCGCCCGCCCCTACCGCTCGAGCATCATCGGATTCCTCGCCACGATTCTGCTCGCCGCTCTCGTGGCCTTGGTTCCTCCCTTCGTGTTCCGATCGATCATCGACGACGCCATTCCATCCGGTGATCGATCGCGGATCTGGTGGTTGGCGATGGTGGCCGTGGTCGCCGCATTGGTCGATGCGGTGCTCGCGATCGTTCAACGGTGGTACTCGGCGCGCATCGGTGAGGGTCTGATCTACGACCTGCGCGTGGCGCTCTTCGACAAGGTGCAGCGCATGCCGGTCGCGTTCTTCACCCGCACCCAGACCGGTTCGCTCATCAGTCGACTCAACAACGACGTGATCGGTGCTCAGTCGGCCGTCACCTCGACGCTCGGAAGTGCAGTGAGCAACGTCGTCGTACTCGTCACGACCCTGGCGGCCATGGTCGCCCTCGAGTGGCGGCTCACGCTTCTCTCCCTGATCGTGCTCCCGATCTTCATCGTTCCTGCGAAGCGCGTCGGTCGGCGCCTTCAGGAGATCGCTCGTGAGCAGATGGGTCTCAACGCACAGATGAACACGCAGATGTCGGAACGTTTCAACGTGGCTGGCGCGCTGCTCGTGAAGTTGTTCGGACGACATCGTGACGAGGTGGACGCTTTCGGTCAGCGAGCGGCCGGCGTGCGCGACACCGGAATCCGTGCGGCGATGTACGGACGCGTCTTCTTCGTGGCGCTCGGTCTGGTCGGGGCGCTCGGTGCCGTCGCGGTCTACGGGATCGGAGCGCAGTTGGTGGTGTCGGGTGACATCACGTCGGGGACCCTCGTGGCCTTGGCCACTCTGGTCGCTCGCGTGTACCAACCGCTCACCGGACTGACCAACGCGCGTGTCGACCTTCTCACGTCGTTCGTGAGTTTCGATCGGGTGTTCGAGGTGCTCGACGCTCCGGTTTCGATCACCGACCGGCCGGGTGCGCGGGCGCTCAGCGAACCCCGTGGTCGGATCGAATTCGAACACGTGTGGTTCCGTTACCCGAAGGCGTCCGAGGTGTCGGTCGCGTCTCTCGAGACTCCTGGTGCGCCGACCGGCGACCCCGACGTCGACGTCCTGCAAGACGTGAGTCTGGTGATCGAGTCCGGCGAAACCGTCGCGATCGTCGGTGCGTCGGGCGCCGGTAAGTCCACCTTCGCGTCGTTGGTGCCCCGTCTCTACGACGTCACCGAGGGTTGCGTGCGCATCGATGGTGTCGACGTTCGCGACCTCACGGGAGATTCGCTCCGACGGGCGATCGGGGTCGTGTCACAGGACCCGCACCTGTTCCACGAGAGCATCGAGTCGAATCTGTTGTACGCGAAGCCCGACGCATCGCCCCACGAATTGAGACTCGCCTGTGAACGGGCGCGCATCATCGACACCATCGATGCGCTTCCCGACGGGATGCGAACGGTCGTCGGTGAGCGCGGTTATCGCCTGTCGGGTGGTGAGAAGCAGCGGCTGGCCATTGCACGCCTGCTTCTGAAGAGCCCGGCCGTGATGATTCTCGACGAGGCGACGAGTCATCTCGACAACGAGAACGAGGCTCTCGTGCAAGCGGCCCTCGACGAAGCGATGCGAGGTCGAACCGCCGTTGTGATCGCCCATCGGCTCTCGACGATTCGTGACGCCGATCGCATCGTCGTCATCGACGGAGGTCGAATCGTCGAAACCGGCACCCACGACGAGTTGCTGGCTCGCGACGGTACGTACGCGCGCCAGGTCAGGGCGGGAACGTCGTCGCTCTGGGCCGCCGAGTGATCAGCGAGGCGCCGGCTGGGCGCCGCGCACGAGGCGCCCGGGCAGATCACCCGAGTGGCGTCCGCCGCTGAAGGTCACGACACCACGTTTGATCGTGTGTTCGTAACCGGTCGCCGTCTGCATGAGTCGACGTCCGCCAGCCGGTAGGTCGTGGATGATTCTCGGCGGAGCGGCGGCGAGTTCGTTCATGTCGATCACGTTCAAGTCGGCCAGGTAGCCCGGAGCCACGACACCTCGATCGAGCCAGCCCACGTGACGGGCCGTGCGCTGAGTGAGGTGGTGCACCATCAGCTCGATCGGAAGGCGTCCGCCTTCGTGGCGATCACGGGTCCAGAGAGCCAGTGCGGTGGTCGACATGCTGCCGTCGCAGATCGCACCGCAATGGGCGCCAGCATCGGACAGACCGAGCACCGCGTTGCGGCGTAGCAGCATCTCGCGTACGTCATCGAGATTTCCGTGCGAAAAGTTGAAGAGCGGCTTGTAGAGCAGTCGGTTGCCGTCGTCCTCGCACAGGAGATCGATGAGGAAGTCGACGACCGGACGGCCCGCGGCCTGGGCTCGCGCGGCGACGGAGTCCGACGTCTGCGGTTCGTAGTTCACCGGATTCTCCATCGGGAAGATCTTGTTGAAACTTCCGAAGATGTCGAGCGTGAGACCTTCGAGTTTCGTCACGGCGACCGCGTGCTCGGCGACGATGCGTGAACGACGCTCCGGCTCCTGCAGTGCTCTGACGACTTCGGGCAGCGGTCGGCCCATGATCTCCTGGAAGCTCGGACAGATCATGAGTGGATGCGCCGTCGCAGTGAGTCCCTGCAGGATTCCGATCGGACGAACGGCCACCTGTGTCGCGAGCGGAGTGCCGCGGCTGACTTCACCGTCGACCCACGCACCCATTTCCCGCCAACGATCGGGGAGTTCTTGCGGTTGCTGAACCGTCATGCTCAACGGCCGACCCGTCGAGGCGGCGAGTGAAGCCATGAGTGCCATCTCGTCGCGCGCGAAGTCGGAATCGGGGGAGAGGTAGGCGTCGGAGATCAACTGCACGACACCTCGCCCTGTGTCGGCCATCGCCTGAACGAGGGCGAGCAATTCGTCGGCCGACGAGAAACGTGTTCCGAGCGGTGCACCGTCCTTCGTGCGGTGAACGTAGGTGCGACTCGTCGTGAAGCCGAGTGCGCCGGCGAGCACGCCGTCGCGTACGGCGTCGGCCATCGCTGCGAGTTCGGCGGCGGTGGGTGCTTCGTTGGGGTCGGCCCCACGAGGCCCCATCACGTACGCGCGGAGCGGAGCGTGCGCGACTTGGGTGGCCACGTCGATCGAGTACGAACGTCGACCGAGTGCGTCGAGATACTGCGGGAACGTCTCCCAGTCCCAGGTGAGTCCCTCGGCGAGGGCGGTACCCGGAATGTCCTCCACTCCCTCGAGCATGTTGATGAGGTAGTCGTGCTGTTCCTGCGTGGGAACCACGGGTGCGAATCCGACTCCGCAGTTGCCCATCACGATCGAGGTGACACCGTGGATCGACGACGGAGCGAGGATCGGATCCCAGGTGGCCTGACCGTCGAAGTGGGTGTGGATGTCGACGAAGCCCGGCGTGACGACGAGTCCGTCGGCGTCGATCTCACGGGATCCCGACCCGTCCACTCGGGGGGCCACGGCGGTGATGAGATCTCCCGAGACCGCCACGTCGGCTCGGCGGGCCGGGGCCCCGGTGCCGTCGACGACGGTGGCGTTGCGGATGACCAGGTCGTGTTCGCTCATGACGACATTCTGACCCAGATCGCTCCGCGCGGGAAGACTGTGGTGACTTGAGTCATTATGACTTAAGTTCGGGGGTTGCCGAGTTGCGGATAGGGAGAGTCGGGGCTAACTTGACACGAGCCGACGCAGGTTTCGAATCCCCCCGAGAAACCTGCGTCGGACCAATCTCCCCGGCGGGTCGGCCCCCCGGCTCATGAAAGAGGTTTCCACCATGCCCAAGGCAGTCGGTATCGATCTCGGCACCACCAACTCCGTCGTCTCGGTTCTCGAGGCCGGCGACCCGGTGGTCATTCCCAACTCCGAAGGTGCCCGCACCACCCCGTCGGTGGTCGCCTTCTCCAAGGCCGGTGAAGTCCTCGTCGGAGAAGTGGCCAAGCGCCAGGCCATCACCAACCCCGATCGCACGTTCCGCTCGGTGAAGCGCCACATCGGAACCACCTGGCGCAGTGACGACATCGACGGCAAGAAGTACACGCCGCAGGAGATCAGCGCGCGCACGCTCATGAAGTTGAAGCGCGACGCCGAGGCGTATCTCGGTGACACGGTCACTCAGGCCGTCATCACCGTCCCCGCCTACTTCGACGACGCGCAGCGTACGGCGACCAAGGAAGCCGGTCAGATCGCCGGCCTCGAAGTTCTCCGCATCATCAACGAACCCACCGCGGCCGCTCTCGCCTACGGACTCGACAAGGGCAGCGAGGACGAGACGGTTCTCGTGTTCGACCTCGGCGGCGGCACGTTCGACGTCTCGGTGCTCGAGATCGGTGACGGTGTCTTCGAAGTGAAGAGCACGCACGGCGACACTCAGCTCGGCGGAGACGACTGGGACCAGCGCGTCATCGATTGGCTCGTCGCTCAGTTCAAGGGAGCGCACGGTGTCGATCTCTCGAACGATCGCATGGCCATTCAGCGTCTGAAGGAAGCGGCCGAGAAGGCCAAGATCGAACTCAGCCAGGTCCAGCAGACGCAGATCAACCTCCCCTTCATCACCGCCACGCCCGACGGACCGCTTCACCTCGACGAGGCGCTGTCACGTTCGAAGTTCCAGGAGATGACCGCCGACCTCATCGAGCGTTGTCGGATTCCGTTCGAGCAGGCGATCAAGGACGCCGGCCTCACCAAGGGTCAGATCAATCACGTCATCCTCGTCGGTGGTTCGACCCGTATGCCGGCCGTTCAGGATCTGGTCGTGTCGCTCACCGGCAAGGAACCGAACAAGACGGTGAACCCCGACGAAGTCGTCGCCGTGGGCGCCGCCATCCAGGCCGGTGTTCTGAAAGGTGACGTGAAGGACGTCCTGCTCCTCGACGTGACACCGCTGTCGCTCGGAATCGAGACCAAGGGTGGCGTGATGACCAAACTCATCGAACGCAACACCACGATTCCGACCAAGCGCACCGAAGTGTTCACCACTGCCGAGGACATGCAGCCCTCGGTCGAGATCCACGTGCTCCAGGGTGAGCGCGAGATGGCGATGTACAACAAGACGTTGGGCAAGTTCCAGCTCGTCGACCTGCCCCCGGCACCGCGGGGCGTTCCGCAGATCGAAGTCACGTTCGACATCGACGCCAACGGCATCGTGCACGTGAGCGCCAAGGATCGTGCGACCTCGAAGGAGCAGTCGATGACGATCAGTGGTCAGTCGACCTTGTCGAGGGACGACATCGACCGCATGGTGAAGGACGCCGAAGCGCACGCCGAGGACGATCGCAAGCGTCGCGAGGAAGCCGAAGTGCGCAACAACGCCGACTCGCTCGTGTACCAGACCGAGAAGATCCTGCGCGATCAGGGTGACAAGGTCTCGGCCGACGAGAAGGCCGCCGTCGAGGCTCCGCTCACGGATCTGAAGAAGGCTCTCGAAGGCAACGACACGGCGAGCATCAAGGCCGCCACCGAGGCACTGATGTCGGCGAGTCAGGCCTTCAGTCAGAAGCTCTACGAAGCGGCCGCTCGTGACACGAACGCCGCCGGCACCTCGGCCTCGGGAGCCGGAGCGACGAACGACGACGAGATCGTCGACGCCGAAATCGTCGACGCCGAGAAGTGAGCTGATCCGTGGACGCCGACATGGTCGACAGCGAAGTCGACGGCTCGTCGACCGTGACCGACGGTGAGGTCGAAGCCGGTGACGTGTCGTCGGCTGCTGACGTCGTCGAGCACGACATCGAAGCACTTCTCGCCGAACGCGACTCGTTCCGTGACATCGCACAGCGACTGCAGGCCGATTTCGAGAACTACCGCAAGAGGGTCGCAGCTCAGACCTCCGACGAGGTCGAGCGCGCGACCGGTCGTCTCGCCGAAGGTCTGTTGCCCGTTCTCGACGCCTGCGAAGCCGCATTCGTCACGCACCCTGCCGAGATCGAACCTCTCTTCAATCTCCTTCTCGGAGAGATGAAGAAACTCGGTCTCGAGGGCATGAACATCGCCGGTACGGCATTCGACCCGAACCTCGCCGAAGCGGTCATGCGCGAAGAGGGTGCCGGGGACGAGAACGGCAATGCCGTGGTGGTCGATGTCATGCGTTCGGGTTACACCTGGAAGGGGAAAGTGCTGCGGCCGGCCCTCGTGAAAGTGCGGGGTTGAACGATCGTTCGGTGTGAGTTCGCGAAAGGAGGGGAGCGATGACGGCACAACGTGAGTGGTACGAGAAGGATTACTACGCCGTCCTCGGCGTGCCCTCCGATGCGTCCGGCAAGGACATCACCAAGGCCTACCGGAAGTTGGCACGCGAAAATCACCCCGACGCGAAACCGGGTGATGCGGCGGCCGAAGAGAGGTTCAAGGAGATCTCGGCGGCCTACGACGTCCTGTCGGACGACGAGAAGCGTCGCGAATACGACGAGGTTCGCCGAATGGGTCCGATGGGCGGCATGGGCAACATGCGCTTCACGGTCGGCGGTGATGCCGGATCGTTCGAAGATCTCTTCCGTATGTTCTCGGGTGGTCGACCGCGCGGTGGCGGTTCATCCGGCGTCAGCCCTCGTCGAGGGGCCGATCTGGAATCGCAATTGTTGCTCGACTTCACCGATGCCGCACTCGGGGTCACCACCACCGTTCATCTCACGAGCGACGACCGTTGCCAGACGTGTTCGGGGTCGGGCGCTCGACCCGGATCGAAGGTCGAGACGTGCTCGCAATGCGGAGGTCGTGGGCAGGTCGACGACAATCAGGGCTTCTTCTCGTTCTCGTCACCGTGCAGCAAGTGCGGTGGACGAGGGAACGTGGTCAAGGACCCCTGCGGCGTGTGTCGCGGTAGCGGAATCGAGAAGCGAGCCCGTGAGGTCAAGGTTCGAGTTCCGGCCGGTGTCGCCAACGGTCAGCGCATTCGACTCGCTGGCAAGGGAGCTCCCGGTCGCAACGGAGGTCCGGCGGGTGATCTCTTCATCATCTGTCACGTGGGTTCGCACGAGATCTTCGGACGTGACGGCGACAACCTCACCGTGCGCGTTCCCATCACGTTCACCGAAGCCGTGCTCGGCGCCGACATCGACGTGCCGTTGCTCGTCGGAGGGGCGGTCACCTTGCGTGTGAAGCCCGGTACTCAGAGCGGCGCGAGATATCGCGTGAAGGGACGGGGTATCGAGACCTCGCGCCAGTCCGGCGATCTGATCGTGACGGTCGACGTGGTCGTGCCCACCGATCCCTCGCCGGAGGAGAAGGAAATCATCGAGCGTCTCGGGTCGGTGAACGTCTCCGACCCGCGACGTCAACTCTTCCGGGACGGGAGGTGACGAGTCGTGTCCGATCGAGATCGAGCCGTGTACGTGATCTCCGTGGCCGCTGAGTTGGCCGGCATGCATCCCCAGACACTGCGCATCTACGAGCGCCGCGGACTCCTGCAGCCGGCTCGAACGCGTGGTGGTGATCGTCGCTACACCGATGCCGACATCGCTCGCTTGCGCCGAATCGCCGAGTTGACCGCCGAGGGGATGAACGTCGAAGGGATCCGTCGAGTCATGGCACTCGAAGCCGAGGTGCTGCGTCTTCGTGACGAAGTCGATCGGTTGCGGTTGCTGGCCGCGCAAGCGATCTCGGCTGCCGATCCGCGTCAATCGTCCGGCGGTCTGGTGCCGTTGCGTCAATCGGTCACCGTCTTCGGACAAGTTCCGTCGGTGTTGCGTCGTCGAGGTGACTCGTGAGTACTGACGTGCGACGTGTGGCACCCGACTACCAGCCGTACGTGGCGGGGGCGTTCCGCTGGCGGCTCGCCTTGCGGCCGCTCGAGATCGACGACTGGATCCAGATCGGTGACGACTACGACCACGAGATGAGCGAGAAGTCTCGAGTGCTCGACGAGCATCACGACACGGTCTTTCGCGCGCTACCGGGCACCGAGACCGAAGGTCACGAAGTGTTGACCACCCTGGTCGACCACTTGGTGACTCACTACCCCCGCTGGTTCACCCGCGATGCGTGCACCGTCACCAACATGCACCGCGGTGAGTCCTTCGCCGTCACACCCGACGAGAACGGAGTCTGGAGCGAACATCCGCTCTCGATCGCCGGTCGCCTCGTTCAGGAAGACCTCGCGATTCTCGTGCCCCGCGACGGACGCCTCGTGTTCGGCGGCGGTTCGGTGTGTTTCCCGAATCGTTGGGATCTCGCTTCGAAGCTGGGTGCGAGCATGGCCGAAGTTCATCGACCGGTGTCGCGTCTCAACGAGCAACTCGGCGGCCCGATCGACGATTTCTTCGCCCGTCTCTCGCCGGAGCGTCCGTTCTGGCGACTCGGTTGGGGTGTGCTCGACACCGACGATCCGTTCCAGCCGGTCGACGGGACGGCCGCCGACTCGCCGCCGTTGCCGGAGGTCGGCGATCCGAGTGCGGGCGATCGTCTGTTCCTGCGTGTCGAACGTGAAACTCTCCGACGTTTCCCGATCACCGACACGGTGTTGTTCACCATTCGCACCTACATTCGCCCACTTCGTCATCTGGCGACGAGACCGGAAGAAGCCCGACGTCTCGCCGATGCGTTGGCGAATCTTCCCGATGACGTGGCCGATTACAAGCGCATCACCGAATTGTCGTCGGCGGCGCAGCACTGGCTCACGTCCATCACTCAGCAACACGTTCTCGGGGGGTCGAGCAACTCAGCAGGCGCCGAGCGCCTTCAGGAGGATCCATCATGAGCATCAATCCCAGCAAGTGGACCCACAAGACACAAGAAGCGGTGGCGGCAGCCGTCGATCAGGCCAAGTCGCTGTCGAACCCCGAACTCACCCCCGATCACGTGATGGCGGCGATCGTCCGTCAGGAGGACACCGTCGTTCCGGCGGTGCTCGCCAAACTCGGTCTCGCCCCACTGATGGTGCGCAACAAGGCCGACGAAGCGGTGTCGAAATTGCCCAAGGCGTACGGTGGTGACGAACCGCGAATGAATCGCGAGTTGAACAACGTGTTCGCCAACGCCGAGAAGTACCGCAAGGACTTCAAGGACGATTTCCTCTCGGTCGAGCATCTGTTGCTCGCCATGAACCAGCGCATCGGCATCGCGAGCGAAGAGTTGCTCCAGGCGTTGCGTGACGTGCGCGGTAGCCATCGCGTCACGAGTCAGAACCCCGAGGACCAGTTCCAGGCGCTTGAGAAGTACGGACAGGATCTCACCAAGCGCGCTCGTGACGGGAAGATCGATCCGGTGATCGGTCGTGACGACGAGATCCGACGGGTGATCCAGGTGCTGAGTCGTCGCACGAAGAACAACCCGGTGTTGATCGGTGAGCCGGGTGTCGGCAAGACGGCGATCGTCGAAGGTCTGGCGCGACGGATCGCCGACGGCGACGTTCCCGAGGGGTTGAAGAACAAACGTCTCATCTCACTCGACATCGCCAGTCTCCTCGCCGGAGCCAAGTACCGCGGCGAGTTCGAAGAACGCCTCAAGGCGGTGCTCAAGGAGATCACCGATTCGGCCGGTGAAGTGATCACCTTCGTCGACGAACTCCACACCATCGTGGGTGCCGGTGGTGCCGAGGGTGCGATGGACGCCGGCAACATGATCAAGCCGATGCTCGCCCGTGGTGAACTGCGAATGATCGGTGCCACCACCCTCGACGAGTACCGCAAGTACGTCGAGAAGGATCCGGCGCTCGAACGACGTTTCCAGCAGGTGTACGTGGGCGAGCCCACGGTCGAGGACACGATCGCCATCCTGCGCGGCCTGAAGGAACGCTACGAGGTGCATCACGGAGTCCGTATCCAGGACTCGGCTCTCGTGAGCGCTGCCGTGCTGTCGAATCGTTACCTCACCAATCGATTCCTCCCCGACAAGGCCATCGACCTCGTCGACGAAGCGGCGTCGAAGTTGCGTATCGAGATCGACTCGCTCCCGACCGAGATCGACATCGTCGAGCGGCGCATCCTCCAGCTCGAGATCGAGAAGGTCGCGCTCGAGAAGGAGACCGATGCCGCATCGAAGGAGCGACTGCTCGCCATCGAGGACGAACTCCTTCTTCTGCGCGGAGAGACCGCCGAGATGCGAGGGCACTGGGAGAAGGAGAAGGAGGCCATCGCCGCCATCCGGAACCTGAAAGAGGAACTCGAGCAGATGCGTTCGACCGTCGAACGCGAAACCGATCTCAACAAGGTTGCCGAGATCCAGTACGGCCGCATCCCCGATCTCGAACGTCGCATCGGGGAAGTCACCGAGCATCTCGACGAGTTGCAGACCACCAATCGCATGCTCAAAGAAGAAGTCGACGCCGAAGACATCGCCGAGGTCGTGAGCAAGTGGACCGGAGTTCCGGTGACGCGGCTCATGGAAGGCGAGATGTCGAAGTTGGTGCATCTCGAAGAGCTGCTCCATCAGCGCGTCGTCGGCCAACACGATGCGGTGGTCGCCGTGTCGAACGCGATTCGGCGTAGTCGAGCCGGATTGTCGGATCCCAATCGACCCATCGGCTCGTTCTTGTTCCTCGGGCCCACTGGTGTCGGAAAGACCGAACTCGCCCGAGCCGTGGCCGAATTCCTCTTCGACGACGAGCGAGCCATGGTGCGTATCGACATGGGTGAGTACATGGAGAAGCACTCGGTGTCACGACTCGTCGGTGCTCCGCCGGGATACGTCGGCTACGACGAAGGTGGTCAACTCACCGAGGCGGTGCGTCGACGCCCGTACAGCGTCGTGCTCCTCGACGAGATCGAAAAGGCCCACCCGGACGTCTTCAACGTGTTGTTGCAGGTGCTCGACGACGGCCGTCTCACCGACGGTCAGGGTCGCACGGTCGACTTCACCAACGTGGTGATCGTGATGACTTCGAATCTCCCGGGTGAACCAATCGAGTTCTTCAAGCCCGAGTTCGTCAATCGCATCGACGAAATCATCCGGTTCCGTGCTCTCACCGAGGACGATCTGGCGCACATCGTCGAGATCCAAGTGGCCAAACTGCGCGATCGCCTCGCCGCACGGCGGATCACCCTCGACGTGACTCCCGACGCGATGAAGGCTTTGGCTGCGGAAGGGTACGACCCGGCCTTCGGAGCGCGGCCGCTGAAGCGCGTCATCCAGAAAGTGATCGGCGACAGTGCGTCGATTCTCATCCTGGAGGGCAAGGTCGGCGAGGACGGCACCATCAAGGTCGACGTTCAGGACGGCCGAATCGTTCTGCTGTCGTGACCGACGTGCGGCATCGAGCCACCCACGTGACGTCTTGCCAGTAGCATCACCTCACGTTCCCCTCGGGATAGGAGCGTCACATGCCGGTCACCGTCGTCGTCGGAGCCCAATGGGGTGACGAGGGCAAAGCCAAGGTCATCGACCTCCTCGCCAAGGACCACTCGGTGGTCGCGCGTTACCAGGGTGGACACAACGCCGGACACACGGTCGTGGTGGGCGACGAGAAATACGCGTTGCAGCTCATCCCGTCGGGTGTTCTGTACTCGCATGTCACTCCGGTGATCGGAAACGGTGTCGTGGTCGATCTCGTCACGCTGTTCGACGAAGTCGACCGTCTCGAGGCTCGGAACGTGTCGTGCTCTCGCCTGAAGGTTTCGAGTCAGGCACACCTCATCTTCCCGTGGCATCAAGCTCTCGATGCGATCGCCGAAGAGAAGCGTGGTGACGGCAAGATCGGCACCACGCTCAAAGGAATCGGTCCGGCCTACGCGGAGAAGGCCAATCGCAACGGCATTCGCGCCGGAGCGGTACTCGAACCGGCTTCGTTCGCCGCCGCCGTTCGTGAACAAGCGGTCGCACACCGAGCCACACTCGTCGCCGCCGGTCACGCGCTCGACGTCGATGCGGTGGTCGATCGTTACACGATGTTGGGAAGACGTCTCGCCCCCTACGTGACCAACACGGTCGATTTCCTGCACGACGCCGTCGACAAGGGTGAAGCGGTGTTGCTCGAGGGAGCCCAGGCGACCTTCCTCGATCTCGATCACGGCACCTACCCCTTCGTCACGTCGTCGAATCCCACTGCCGGTGGCGCGAGTACCGGATCGGGTCTCGGTCCACGACTTCTCGATCGCATCGTCGGAATCACCAAGGCGTACACGACGCGTGTCGGCGCCGGTCCTTTCCCCACCGAACTCACCGGAGAACTCGGCGATCGTCTGGTCGACATCGGTCGCGAATTCGGAACCGTCACCGGGCGGCGGCGTCGTCCGGGTTGGATCGATTGCGTCATGCTTCGCCACGCTGTGCGTGTCAACTCGCTCACCGAACTCGCACTCACCAAACTCGACGTGCTCGACACGTTCGAGGAGGTTCGGATCTGCACCGGCTACGCGATCGACGGCCAGCCCTTCCGCGGTTATCCCGATCGCATCGATCTCCTCGAGCGCGTCGAACCGGTGTACGAGACGATCGCCGGATGGAAGACCGACGTCTCGCATTGTCGTCGGGCCGACGATCTTCCAGCCGCCGCGCGCCGTTTCATCGAGATCGTCGAACGCGAAGTCGGTGTGCCGGTGAGCATCGTCGGAGTGGGAGCCGAGCGCGACGCGGTCGTCGACTGGAATTCGTCGGTGGTGATGTCGTGATTCCTCGTTACTCACTTCCCGAAATGGAGAGTGTCTTCACCGACGAGACACGTTTCGGTCGTTGGCTCGAGATCGAACTACTGGCCACCGAGGCCCAGGCCGCTCTCGGAGTCGTACCCGTGGCCGACGCCGCGCGTTGTCGTACCGGTGCACCCCGAGTCGACGCGGGGTTCATCGATCGCGTGCTCGAGCGCGAGCGCGTCACCGATCATGACGTGGCGGCCTTCGTCGACGTGGTGCAGGAATCGATCGGTGCGCCGGCCGGTTCGTGGATCCACTACGGACTCACCTCGAGCGACGTGGTCGACACGGCCTGGTGCTGGGCGTTGCGTGACGCCGCCGACCTTCTCATCGACGCGGCACGACAGTTGCGACACGTGCTCGTGGCCATGGCGCATCGTCATCGTGACACCGTGATGATCGGACGTACCCACGGTATTCACGCCGAACCCACCACCTTCGGCTTGAAGGTCGCTCTTTGGGCTCTGCAGGTCGGTCGCGACATCGAACGATTGGAAGCGGCGCGGCGCTCGGTCTCGGTGTGCAAGCTGTCCGGCGCAGTTGGTACCTACTCCAACATCGATCCCGACGTCGAACGCCGCGTCGGTGACGCTCTCGGTCTCGTTCCGGTGCCGGCGACGCAGGTGATCTCCCGTGATCGCCACGCCGAGTACGTGTGGGCGTGTACCGCGGTCGGCGCGACCTGCGAGATGATCGCAACCGAATTGCGTCATCTTCAGCGCACCGAAGTGCGCGAGGTCGAGGAAGGGTTCAAGGCCGGACAGAAGGGCTCGTCGGCCATGCCGCACAAGCGCAACCCCATCTCGGCCGAAACGATCACCGGTCTGTCGCGTGTTCTGCGCGGAAATCTGCAGGCCGCTCTGCAGGACGTGGCGCTCTGGCACGAACGCGACATCTCGCACAGTTCGGTCGAACGTGTGATCCTTCCTGATTCCTCCTTGCTCGCCCATTACATGCTCCACCGTCTTCGCCGGTTGCTCGAGACCCTTCAAGTGTTTCCCGAGCGGATGCGCGCCAACCTGCAGGCATCGCACGGACTGGTCTTCAGTCAGCCGGTTCTTCTCGCCTTGGTGCAGTCGGGGTTGTCCCGTGACGATGCGTACCGCATCGTGCAGGAG
>JBEDFW010000042.1:0-7645 GCA_041174985.1 Actinomycetota bacterium
AGACCTGACCTTCACGGCCGTCTTCGAGTGCTTCGACTTCGATCTTGCCGCCGGAAGCCGCGGCGAACGCGTCGAGGTCGCACACGCGCGGAACCACGTAACGCTCACCGAGTCGAAGTCCGCGGCGCAGGGCGTTGGCCGCCATGACCTCGTAGTTCGAGACGCTGAGGCGCACGCTCACACCGCTGCGCTGGTTGACCTGGCTGCTACTGCGGGCCAGTTGGCTGAAGTTCGCCACGACCCTTTCCATGTAGGCCGGAACGGCGACGGTGATGTCGCCGACCGACGGCGGACGGGCTTCTTGGCGAACGATCTGCACTTCGGTATCGGCATCGAGCGGATAGTGGGTCCGGATCTGCGATCCGAAGCGGTCCTTGAGCGGCGTGATGATCCGACCGCGGTTGGTGTAGTCCTCGGGGTTGGCCGACGCGACCAGCAACACGTCGAGCGGCAGGCGAATCTTGTAACCGCGGATCTGCACGTCGCGTTCTTCGAGAACGTTGAGGAGGCCGACCTGGATGCGCTCGGAGAGATCAGGCAACTCGTTGATGGCGAAGATGCCGCGGTTGGTGCGGGGAACGAGACCGTAGTGAAGAGTGAGTTCGTCGCTGAGGTATCGACCTTCGGCGACCTTGATCGGATCGACTTCTCCGATCAGGTCGGCGATCGACGTGTCGGGCGTGGCCAACTTCTCACCGAAACGATCGTCGCGATGCACCCACGAAATCGGTGCGTCGTCACCGTGAGCGGCCACCAGGTCACGGGCGTGCTTGGAGACGGGCGCGTAGGGATCGTCGTTGATCTCGCTGCCGGACACGATCGGCATCCACTCGTCGAGCAGACCGGTGAGACTGCGGATCATTCGCGTCTTGGCCTGACCGCGCTCGCCGAGAAAGATCACGTCGTGGCCGGCGAGGATCGCGTTCTCGAGGAGCGGCATGACGGTGTCTTCGTAACCGAGCACACCTTCGAACAGTGGCTGTCCGGCCGAGATACGCGCCACGGCGTTGAGGCGCATCTCCTCTTTCACCGGTCGGGAGACCCAACCCGATGCTCGGAGTTCTCGCACTGTGGTGGGAAGGGATCGGTCGGCCATGCCCCGACAGTAACGCTTGTCGAGCGACTTCCACTACCGTCGGTCGGGTGAGTTCGACCGACCGCGATGCACGAACGCACGATCGCTGGACGACGCTCGATTTCGCCGGGCAGTGGCAGGTCGTGGCCGCCGACGACGACGTGATGCGCGATGGAATCGGACTCGACGCCGACACCGACGACTGGCCCACGATCTCGGTGCCCGGCCACTGGCAGAACGTTTCTCGTTTCGCGACCGCCGATGGCCCGTTGCTCTATCGACACGAGTTCGAGGCCGCCGCACCCGAGGAGAACCAACGGCGATTCGTCGTCCTCGACGGTCTCTTCTACCAAGGCGACGTGTGGCTCGACGGCGCGTACCTCGGTGACCCCGAGGGTTACTTCTTTCCCCACGCCTACGACGTGACGGCTCTGTCGCGACTCGATTCTTCGCACGTGCTCGCCGTCGCCGCCACGTGTTCGCCCCAGCGCGACAAGAAGTCGAAGCGCAACATCACCGGTGTCTTCCAGCACTGGGACTGCATCTCACCCTCGTTCAATCCGGGTGGGCTGTGGCGAACCGTTCGGCTCGAGACGACCGGCCCGGTTCGCATCGACGCCTGGCGTGTCCTGTGTCGCGATGCCAACGAGTCCCGCGCCAATCTCCGTCTGCACGCGCGTCTCGATTGCGACCGAGAACGCACCGTCAAGTTGCGGACACTCGTCGATGGTCGCGTCGTCGACGAAATCGTTCGCACCACCGCTGCCGGCCTGAATCGGGTCGACTGGAACATCGACGTCGACGATCCGAAGCTCTGGTGGCCCTGGAGTCTCGGTGATCAGCCGCTCGTCGACGTGACGTTGCAGGTGTTCGTCGACGACGAGATCAGTCACGACCGCACTCGGCGCACCGGATTGCGAGAGATATCGGTGACCGACTGGGTCGTGGCCGTCAACGGTGAACGTCTCTTCGTCAAGGGGGCGAATCTCGCCCCCACCCGTGCCGATTTGGCCAACGCATCACCGGATGATCTTCGTCGTGACATCGCCCTGGCCAAGGACGCCGGACTCGATCTCGTCCGCGTGCACGGACACGTGTCACGACCCGAGACCTACGAAGCCGCGGACGAAATGGGTGTCCTCGTCTGGCAGGACTTCCCGTTGCAGTGGGGTTACGCGCGACAGATCCGACGCCAGGCGGTTCGCCAATCCGAGGAAGCGGTCAACGTCCTCGGGCACCACCCGTCGATCGCGATGTGGTGCGCACACAACGAGCCCTTCTCGCTCAGTATCGGTGACGGCGACGTCTTCGACCTCAAGAAACTCGCCCTTCCCTTCATCGCCGGACACCAGCTACCGAGTTGGAACAAGAGCATTCTCGATCGCTGGGTGAAACGTTCGTTCGAGAAGGCCGACGAGACGCGCACGACCATCGCGCACAGCGGCGTACTTCCGCACTTCCCACAACTCGACGGGACCGACAGCCACCTGTATTTCGGCTGGTACCACGGCAACGAGCGCGACCTGCCCGACTTCGCCGCTCGCCTCCCCCGGCTCGTTCGGTTCGTGAGCGAATTCGGAGCCCAGGCGATTCCCGATGCGAACGAATTCATCGACGCACGAAATTGGCCGTACCTCGACTGGGAGCATCTCCGTCGCGAACACGGATTGCAGAAGGAGATCTTCGATCGTCACGTGCCACCGGCACGATTCGCCACCTTCGACGAGTGGCGAATCGCCACTCAGGTGTATCAAGCCGACGTGCTCAAGCACCACATCGAAACTCTTCGCCGCCTCAAGTACCGACCCACCGGAGGTTTCTGTCTCTTCGCTCTCAACGACGCCATGCCAATGGTGTCGTGGAGCGTGCTCGACCACCAGCGCTCGCCCAAGCTCGGGTACACCGCAGTCGCCGAAGCGTGCCGTCCGGTGATCGTGGTCGCCGATCGCCCCCCGCTCTCGCTCGATCCGGGTGATTCGGTGTCGCTCGACGTTCACGTGGTGAGCGATCTGCATCGCGCGCTCGAGGACGTCGAGGTCACCGCCGTGGTCGAGGCCGGCGGAGAACGGCGCGAGTGGCGCTGGGAAGGCGACATCGGCGCCGACGAATGCAGTTACGTCGGAACCGTGGAGATGCGCGCCCCGTACACGACGGGGAACGTCACGCTCGACCTGACTCTCCAGTGCGGTGACGTGGTCGCCACCAATCGGTACGTCTGCACGATCGCAACCAGCTCCTAGGACACGGAGCCGGAGCGATCAGCTGCGCGAGAGTTCCTTGCGATTCTTGAACTTGGCGGCGCGATAGTCCTTGTTCATGAGAGCGATCATGTCGATCGAGATCTCCTTGGGACAGGCCGCCTCGCACTCACCATGGTTGGTGCACGAACCGAAGTGTTCGCTCATGGTCTCGACCATCGCCTCGACGCGCTTGTAACGCTCGGCCTGACCCTGCGGAAGCAGGTTGAGGTGCGAGATCTTGGCCGCGGTGAAGAGGTTGGCCGCGCCGTTCGGGCAGGCCGCCACGCACGCACCGCAACCGATGCACTCGGCGGCGTCCATCGCCGCATCGGCGACCGGCTTCGGGATCGGGATCAAATTGGCGTCGGGGGCACCACCGGTGGGGGCGGTGATGTAGCCGCCCGATTCGATGATGCGATCGAAGGCCGAACGGTCGACCATGAGGTCCTTGACGATCGGGAACGCCGCAGCGCGCCACGGTTCGATCACGATCTCGTCGCCACTCTTGAACTTGCGCATGTGCAACTGACAGGTGGCGGTGGCCCGCTCGGGTCCGTGCGCCTGACCGTTGATCATGAGCGAGCAGGTTCCGCAGATTCCTTCGCGGCAGTCGTGGTCGAACGTGACCGGCTCCCTGTTGTCGCCGATCAACTTCTCGTTGAGCACGTCGAGCATCTCGAGGAACGACGCTTCGTCGGAGATCGAGTCGATCTTGTAGTCCTCGAAATGCCCGCGATCGTCCGGACCGGACTGACGCCAGATCTTGAGGGTGAGGTTCGTCAGGTGGTGGCTCACTTGTAGCTCCGTGTCGCGAGGTGGACGGTCTTGAACTCGAGGGCTTCGGCGTGACGGTTCGACTTGGTCGGGTCACCCGTCCACTCCCAGGCGGCCACGTGAGCGAAGTTGTCGTCGTCACGCAACGCCTCACCGTCGTCGGTCTGGTATTCGGCGCGGAAATGTCCACCGCAGCTCTCGTTGCGCTCGAGAGCGTCGCGGCACATCAACATGCCGAGCTGGAAGAAGTCGTCGACGCGTCCGGCCTTCTCGAGAGTCTGGTTGAGGCTCTCTCCGTTGCCGGTCACGCGCAGGTCCTTCTGGAACTCCTCGTACAGAGCCGGCAGTTCGGACAATGCCTTCTCGAGACCCTGCTGGGTGCGCTCCATGCCGCAGTAGTCCCAGATGATCTTGCCGAGTTCACGATGGAACCAGTCGGGTGAGCGTGTGCCACCGATGCTCAGGTAACCCTGGAAGCGATCGCGCGCGGCCTGCTCGGCCACCTTGAAGGCCTCGTGATCGGTGCCCGGAATCGGCTTGTTGAGCATGGGAGCCAAGTAGTTGCCGATCGTGTACGGCAACACGAAGTAGCCATCGGCCAGACCCTGCATGAGCGCCGAGGCACCGAGTCGGTTGGCGCCGTGATCGGAGAAGTTGGCTTCTCCGGCCGCGTACAGACCGGGGATGGTGGTCATGAGTTCGTAGTCGACCCAGAGTCCGCCCATCGTGTAGTGCGAGGCCGGGTAGATGCGCATCGGAACGTCGTACGGGTTCTCGCCGGCGATCCGCTCGTACATCTCGAACAGGTTTCCGTAACGCTCCTGCACGACGTTCTTGCCGAGGCGGTTGATCGCGTCGCTGAAGTCGAGATACACACCGTTCTTCAACGGGCCGACACCACGACCGGAATCGACCGAGCGCTTGGCGGCACGCGACGAGATGTCGCGGGGTGCGAGGTTGCCGTAGCTCGGGTACAGGCGCTCGAGGATGTAGTCGCGGTCGTCCTCGGGAATCTGGTCGGGCGAGCGGTTGTCGTCGGGATTCTTCGGAACCCACACGCGTCCGTCGTTACGCAGCGACTCCGACATGAGCGTGAGTTTCGACTGCGTCTCGTCGCTCTGCGGAATGCAGGTCGGGTGGATCTGCGTGTAACACGGGTTGGCGAAGTAGGCACCCTTGCGGTGCGCGCGCCAAGCCGCCGTGACGTTGCACGCCATGGCGTTGGTGGACAGGAAGAACACGTTGCCGTAGCCACCGGTGGCGAGAACGACCGCGTGAGCGGCGTGTGACGACACCACTCCGGTCATGAGGTCACGAGTGACGATTCCGGCGCAACGACCGTCGATCGTGACCACGTCGACGAGTTCGGTGCGATTGAAGAGGCGCACGTTGCCCTGACCGATCTGTCGGGCCAACTGCTGGTAGGCGCCGAGCAGCAACTGCTGACCGGTCTGACCGCGCGCGTAGAACGTACGGCTGACCTGCGCGCCACCGAACGAACGGTTGTCGAGCAATCCGCCGTACTCGCGAGCGAAGGGAACGCCCTGCGCGACCATCTGGTCGATGATGTTCACCGACACTTCGGCGAGACGATGCACGTTTCCTTCACGGGCGCGGAAGTCGCCGCCCTTGACGGTGTCGTAGAACAAACGGTGCACGCTGTCGCCGTCGCCTTGGTAGTTCTTGGCGGCGTTGATGCCGCCCTGAGCGGCGATGGAGTGGGCTCGACGCGGCGAGTCGTGGAAAGTGAAGGCGTCGACCTGGTAGCCGAGTTCGGCCAGAGTGGCGGCGGCCGATGCTCCGGCCAGACCCGTGCCGACCACGATCACCTTGAACTTGCGCTTGTTGTTGGGTGCGACGAGCTTCACGTCGGACTTGTAGGTGCTCCAGGCGTCCTCGACCGGGACGTCGGGAATCTTGGAGGCGAGCTTGGTGTTCATCTTCATCTCTCCTTGGTCAGCCGACGATTCCGGCCATGGCAGCGACAGGGAACGAAACGTTGCCGACCACCACGAGGGTGGCCAGACCGACGGCGATCTGACGACGCCACTTGTTGAAGCGCGGGTTGTTCCAGCCCATCGACTGGAAAAGGCTCCAGACGCCGTGGAACAAGTGCACACCGAGGGCGATATTGGCGACGATGTAGAAGATCGCCACCGGGATGCGGTCGAAGGTGTAGACGACGGCGCCGTACACGTCCTTCAGGCCTTCGGCGTCCTTGGTGCCCGTGTAGCTGTTGACCGTGCCGAAGGTGAGGTCGAGCAAGTGCCACACGATGAAGAGCAGCACCACGACACCGGTGATCCGCATCGAGCGACTGGCGAAGCTGGCGATCTGGTAGTCACGCGCGCTCTGGTACTTCACCGGGCGAGCGCGGCGGTTGAGAGCGGTGAGCGTGACGGCGGCATGCACGTGCAGAACGGCCATGACGATGAGTCCGGCGCGCAGGATCCAGAGCAAGACCTTCTCGGGCAGGATCGGGTACAGCAACTTCTCGAGGAAGTGGGCGTAGTGATTGAGATCGCTCGCGCCCATGTACATCTTCAAGTTGCCGATCATGTGGAAGACGACGAAGCCGATCAGACCGATGCCGGTGATCGCCATGACGTACTTCTTGCCGACGGCGGTGCTGTACAGGTCGAGGAGGAAGGGCTTGCGCCGGCGAGTCTCCCGGGCGGTCCCGGTGACCGGGCCGCGGGCCTGTCTCATCAGAGTCTGGGCCATGGATGTCCGAACCTTTCAGGTGAGGCCACCGAAGAGGCCTCGGCTCACCCCTCGGTGAACCGCTTCCGACGCTAGCCCTGGGCCCGAAGCGACCCCGAAACCGGCCTTGTGAAAGGCGTTGCAGAGAATCCGGGCTCGAAGGGCGTCCGGCGCGCCGGAGGACTCCGGACGGCAAACGTGTCGGATGTGCCGGACGTCGCCCTTTTTCTCTACACTCTCCGAAGCCCCGAACGGGCGGCATCCGGCCGCCCCATCTGTCTCGAGGAGTTATCTGGTGACTTCACTCATTGCCGCAGAAGGCGGTTGGCAGGACTTCACGCTCAAGGGAGGTGAGTGGGCCGTCCTCTGGTTGTCAGCAGCGGCCGCCATCCTCGCTCTGGGCGTCGGTTTCTACCTCGTCAAGAAGGTCATGGCGGAGGACGAAGGTTCGCCGAAGATGCGCGAAATCGCCAAGGCCATCCAGGAAGGCGCCCTCGCCTACTTGAGGCGCCAGTTCAAGACGATCGCCGTGATCCTCGTCCCGCTGGCGATCATCGTCTTCGTGACCTCGACGGCCATCGACAAGACCTCGGGCGAAGAGGCCCTCTCGTTCGGTCAGTCCGGACTCTGGCGAACCCTCGCCTTCGTCCTCGGATGTCTGGCCTCGGGCTTCACCGGGTACATCGGCATGACCCTCGCCACCCGCGGCAACGTTCGAACCGCTGCGGCGGCGCTGTCGGGCTCGATGCCCCGAGCCCTCACCGTGGCCTTCCGCACCGGTGGTGTCGCCGGCATGTTCACGGTCGGCCTCGGTCTGCTCGGGGCCACGGCGATCATCATGCTGTTCCAGAAC
>JBEDFW010000043.1:0-9477 GCA_041174985.1 Actinomycetota bacterium
TATCACATGCGCCTCACCGATTTCCGTTGCAGCAACGTGTCGAATTGCAGCGCGGGCAAGATGGACCTGTCGTTGTCGAGCACTGCCGTGGTGTTCCCCGGAACCATCACGATCGTGAAGAACGCCTCGACCGAGGGAACCACGTCGTTCGACTTCACCGGTTCGCCGTCACCTTTGGGTTCGTTCGTGCTAGTCGACGACGGATCAGGGTCGAACACCCGAGTGTTCTCCGGAATCACCAGCTTCCAGGAGTACGTGGTGGAGGAACTGTCCGAGCAGGGATGGGACTTCGAGGAGGTGCAGTGCAACCTCGACGTCGATCACGGCGGTTCGTTCCGAACCGAGGGTCCATCGGTCGTGATCGATCTCGCCGAGGGCGAAAGCATCACCTGCACCTTCTTCAATTCCACGTCTCCCACCTCGTCGACGAGCACGACCAGTACGACGAGCACGACGAGCACGACGAGCACCACCAGTACGACCAGTACGACGAGCACCACCGCACCGCCCGGAAGCAGCACGACCAGTACGACGAGTACGAGTGCGCCTGTCAGCAGCACGACGAGCACGCTCGCGCCGACCACGACACCAGTGGTCGTTCCACCCATCGTCGTTCCCGAGATCCCGATTCTTCCGGCTCAGGTCACGACCACGACCGATGCACGGCCCGTTGCCACGACCACCGAACCGCCGCCGATTCGACCGGCCGAGACGATCGGGGGCGAGTTACCGGCAACCGGACGTTCGACCCACCTCCTCACCGTGATCGGTCTTTTGTTGATCGCCCTGGGCTCGCTCGGCCTCACTCTCATCGTCACTCGATCCGCACTCACGAAAGGACCCCGTTCATGAAGTTGTCGACATCACCCGGTCTGGCCATCGTCAGCACGTTCCCTCCGACGGCCTGCGGTCTGGCCACCTTCGCCGCCGCTCTTGCCGACGGGCTGACCAAGAATCACGTTTCCGACATCGGGATCGTGCGCTGCGCCGTCGACGAACTCCCGGCGCGGGACGAGCGGGTCGTGGCGACACTTCATCCCGATCGGTCGAGTTCGATCAAAGAAGCGGCGATCGCCCTCAATTCGTACGACTGCGCATTCCTTCAACACGAGTTCGGAATCTTCGGCGGGCACGACGGCGACGACGTGCTCCGCCTCGTGTCGAATCTCGACGTTCCCGTGGTGACCACTCTGCACACGATCCCGACATTTCCGACGAATCATCAGCGGCGAACGCTCGAACGCGTCATCGATCGTTCCCATCGGGTCGTGACGATGACTCAGGTCGCGCGCGATCGCCTCCTCGACATCTACGACGTCGACGCCGGCGACGTCGTCACCATCCCCCACGGCGCGACACTTCCCCCGCCCGTCGCGCCGCGACCAGCACCGGCTCCGCTGGTGCTGACTTGGGGGCTTCTGGGACCCGGCAAGGGCATCGAATGGGTGATCGATGCTCTTGCCGCGGTCTCGGATGTCGTTCCCCCTCTCACGTACTTGGTCGCCGGGCGAACCCATCCCAAGGTGAAGGCACGGGAAGGCGAGGCGTACCGCGAATCACTGCGTGAAAGAGCGCGTGCGAACGGGGTCGAGTCGCAGGTCGTCTTCGACCAGATCTATCGCAGTGTGCCCGAGTTGATCGAGTTGATCCGATCAGCGTCGGTCGTGGTGCTGCCCTACGACTCCGACGATCAAGTCACGAGTGGTGTTCTCGTCGATGCCATTGCCGCCGGGGTTCCGGTGATCGCCACCGATTTCCCCCACGCCCGCGAATTGCTGGCCGACGGTGCGGGCTACGTGGTTCCACACCGCGATCCCCAGGCGATCGCTCGCGCCCTGCGCACCATCGTCACCCACCCGAACATCGCACGCGACATGCGCCGTCGAGCCGAGGAGTTGGCCCGACGACACGACTGGGCGACGGTCGCCCGCTCCTATCTCGATCTGGTCCCATCGGTCGCTCGTTCGGACGATCGCAAGGTGGCCTCGTGACCAGCTACACGTTCCACCATCTCATCAACATGTCCGACGACTGGGGACTCTTCGAACACGCGAAGGGAGCCCGGCCACGCTTCTCCTACGGCTACTGCACCGACGACAACGCCCGCTTGGTCGTGGTGGCCGCACGAGAACACAACGGAACGCTCGGCGCGTCGATCCTCGCTCGCCTCGGCATGCGTTTCGTGTTGAGTGCCCAGACCCCCGACGGGAGGACGCACAATCGCCTGAGTTTCGCTCGCCTCTGGCTCGACGAGCCGACCACCGAAGACGCCTGGGGACGATCCTTGTGGGCATTCGGCACCGTGATCGCACGAAGCAACGACGGCGTGCTGCACCAGCGGGCTCTCGGTGCATTCGAGTCGGGTAGCCGACATCGTCCGCCGTGGCTGCGCTCGCTCGCTTACGCCGGACTCGGTGCCGCCGAAGTGTTGTCGATCGCTCCCGAGCACAAGGGCGCCCTCGATCTCGTCGCCGATGCCGCGGATCGCATTCTCCTCGCATCACGTTCTCCGGAGTGGCCCTGGCCCGAACCACGGCTCACGTACGCCAACGCGATACTTCCCGATGTCGTGATCGCGGCCGGCCTCGCCCATCGTGACGACGCAACCGTGCACACCGGGCTCGAGATGTTGCGGTGGCTCGTCGACACCGAGACACACGCCGGCCACTTGTCGGTCACGCCCACCAACGGCCGCGGCCCAGGCGATCCCAAACCGGCCTTCGATCAACAACCGGTCGAAGTCGCGGCCATCGCCGATGCCGCCAAACGCGCCTTCGATGCGACCGGTGACGACGAATGGCGCCTCGTGATCGAATCGGCCGCCCGCTGGTTCCACGGCGACAACGATGCCGGGGTGCCGATGATCGACGAGGTCACGGGAGGCGGCTTCGACGGACTGCACGCCCACGGACGCAACCTCAACCAGGGTGCCGAGTCGACGCTCGCGATGGTGTCGACGCTGCAGTTGCACGATCGCGTGTCGATGTTGACCCGATGACCGTCTTCCCTCGTCCCGATCCAAAGGCGATCGCCGTTCGTACCGGCATTCACCTGCGAGCCGATCCCTCTCGCGTCTTCGCCCGACTCTTCGTCCCCGGCCAGGAGGACTTCGGCGTCACACAGTCGCGGACGAGTGCCGTCCTCGATCGCATCCTGTCGCTTTCCGAAGAGGAGGTGCAGCGAGCCCTGCACGACGTGATCCTCCGATTCGCGGAACGCCACGATGATCTCGATCTCTGGCTCGAGTCTCACGCCCACCGGGTCGCCACCCGACTCGACTCCCCCACTCACTTCTCCGACGACCGTTGGAAGTTGATCGGCGCGTACTTCACACACGAGTTCTCGGTCGAGGGGGCAGCCCTCACCAATCCGAGTGTCGTCCGCCATCCCGATCAAGAAGGTGTTCCCGACGGAAGTCTGCGTTTCGTGATGAGTGTTCGCGGCATCGGCGAAGGACATCGCTCGTCGATCGGGTTTCGCACCGGCGTCATCGACGAATTCGGCAACGTGTCGGTGGATTCACCGGGCAACGACCTTGACGTCGGCCTGCATTCGGAGGGGCGACTTCGCCACATCGCTTTCCTCGGCCTACTGGAGATGCTCGGGGATTTCGGTGAGAACGCTCGTTACGTTCTGCAACACCTCGATGGCGTGTTCTCGCGGTCCGATCTGGAAGAGCAGATCAACCGGTTGCTCCACGACCGGGAGACCTACCGAAACGCCGACACCACGGCCCAACACCTGCGGGCCATCGCCGACCGCGCCTATTCGGTCTCGTTCTCCGTCGATTCCCTGGTGTCCGAACGAGTTCTCTGGCCGCACGCACCGGCCGAGTGGCGCGGCATGGAGGACGCCCGGTTCGTGGAGTTCGACGACGCCGACCTCGGGCGGATCTACTTCGCCACCTACACCGCATTCGACGGTGTCGACATCAGCCAGCAACTTCTCTCCACGCGTGACTTTCTGCAGTTCGAGATCACACCCGTCTCCGGAGAAGCCGCGCGGGGGAAGGGACTGGCCCTCTTCCCCCGCAAGATCGACGGTCGGTTCGCGGCCCTCTCGCGTGCCGATCGAGAGACCAACTCGATCACTTTCTCTCATCACCTCGAGTACTGGGACGACTCGGTCGAAGTACAGCTACCGATGCGCCATTGGGAAGTGGTGCAACTCGGCAACTGCGGGTCACCCATCGAGACGGCCGCCGGCTGGCTGGTACTCACCCACGCCGTGGGTCCGATGCGCACCTATTGCATCAGTGCCATTCTTCTCGATCGCAACGATCCCCTGCGGGTGATCGGCACCCTCGACACTCCCCTCCTCGTGCCGTCCGAATTCGAGCGAGACGGTTACGTACCGAACGTCGTCTACTCCTGCGGAGCGCTGAAGCACCGTCACCTTCTCCTTCTCCCTTTCGGCATCGCCGACCAGTCCATCGGAGTGGCCGTCGCCAATCTCGACGATCTCCTCGATCGACTCGTCTCGAAGTGAGTTCGATGCACCGGTACCATGCGGTGACCGTTCTCGAGGGGGTTCCAGGTGAGAAAAGTTCTGATCGGACTGTTCGTCGGTTGTCTCGTTCCGTTGGCCGGCGCGACGGCTGCCCTGGCCACCGGCCCGGGCTACGTCGACGTCCCCTTGAAAGGTCCGGCGCAACTCGAGGCCGGCCAGCAGGCCACGTACTCGTCGACCGGCGGTGGTTGTTCGGCCAACCCCGCGCCGAAGCTCAGCGTCGAATACCAACTCAATGGCGATTGGACGACGCAACCCACGACTCAGAGCCTCGCGAGAGGTGGCGACAACGTGAAGCTCGGCATGACAGCCGGGGATTTCAGCGGCAACGGAGAGATGGTGATCACGGTTCTGTGCCCACTCTCGAGCACCAAGGTGGTGCGCTATCGAGCGACGGTCACGGTGATCGGAACCGGCGGACCCGACGGCGGTGAAGTTCGCAGTGACATCACCGCTGATCTCGATTTCAAGCGGGAGACGGTGTCACCGGGGGAAGCCATCAGTGGGTCCGGGCGAGTCGAATGCCCCGGTGGATCGATCACGTCGTCGAGTCTCATCGTCCTGACCGGTAGCGGTCGTTGGGCCGAGGAGCCACAGTTCCGCACGTTCATGAACGGTCCCACACCGGTGCTCGACGTGACCAAGATGGGCAAGCCGGTCTTCGACGGTGATCCGGTCGATCGTCAGACGATCAAGGCTGTCCTCGTGTGCGAATCCCCCGACCTTCGAGTGACCTACGAGGGTTACGTCACCGTGCTCGATCGCGTGCCGGCTGGCACCACCGCTCCTTCGGAGCCGTCGATCGCCTCGAACGTTCGTCGTGCCATTGCGGTGAGGCCCGCCACGGTCGAGGTCGGTTCGACCGCGGTCATTTCCAACACCCCGGCATCGACGTGCAGCGGACTCGTCTTCCTCCAAGGTTCTTCCGGGTTCGAGCGCAGCGACGCCGGTAAGTACGAATTCGCCGTCACTCGCGGCAGCGAATCCGGCGACGTCATCAAGGCCGATGCTTCTGGTAACTGGGCCCTGTCGTTCACGTTCGACGAGGAATTCCTCGGCGATCAAGAGGTGCGTCGACTCACCATCTCGATGGCGTGTGGGAAGCGCATCGATGGTGTGACCTCCTTCGAGTTCTTGTACCAGCCCGCCGCCATTTCGGTCGTCGCCGCGACGTCCGATTCCGGGAACGACGACGCACCGTCCGATCAAGGAGGTGGTCAGGCGCCGGTGGATGACGATTCGGTAGGTGGTGAATCCGGGAACACCGACGATGCCGCGACCGATGACGCCTCGACCAATGACGCCTCGACCGACGACTCGGGATCGAGTACCGGGCAAGCCGACGGTGGAGGATCCTCCTCGAGTCTCGGTGGATCGCTCGCCATTCCGACCGGTGACGTCGTCGACGCGGCGGGTAACCAAATCCTGCCCCGGGCCTACCTCGACGGTGACACGCAGCAACTCATCGAGTTGACCACCGGTCGAGTCATCGGCGAGTACGACGTGGTGTCGGGACAGTTCGTCGATCCGAGCACCGGAGAAGTGACCGGCATCGTCGATCCCGTCACCGGTGAACTCATCGACGCCGCGACCGGCATCTTGATCGGCGTGTCGGTGACACCCGAGGGTGCTTCCGAAGATCCGAGTCTGATCGGACTCGGCGACTCGACGGACGACAGCGGCTCGAACGTTCTCGTCATCGTCCTGGCCGCCGTGGCCGGAGCGCTGTTGGTCACCGTGATCGCTCTCGTGCTCTCACGCCGCAAGAAGCCGAGCCTCCCACCACCCGCGGCGTGAGGCCGGTGAACTGATCAGCGCAACGACAGGCCGGCGAGCGAGCCTTCGGCTCGCCAACCCTCGAGCACGCCGACGAAGGCCACTGGTCCCGCGCCGTAGCTGCCGTTCTGCATGCTTCGGGCCGCCGGTTTGCCTTCGTTGTTGTAGTAGCCCGGCGTGCACGACTCGAGGAACTTCACGTTGAACTGAGACAGGCGAATGATCGTCTGCACCCATTCCTCCTCGGCTTCGGGCGTCGCCTCGATTCGCGTGATTCCGTGCGAGTCGGCGTACTCGAGCAAGTAGGCCAAGTGCTTGCTCTGCTCGTTGAGCATGTGCGGAAAGTTGACCGTGAAACCGGACTGGATATTGCTCACGATGAAGCAGTTCGGGAAGCCCTCGGTGTGGAAACCGTGCAAGGTTCGCGCCCCATCGGCCCACTTCTCGGTCAGACTCAATCCGTCTCGTCCGAAGACCTCGTATCCGGCTCGGCGCGTGTATTCCGTTCCGACTTCGAAACCGGTCGCGTAGATCAGACAGTCGAGTTCGTACTCGACACCGTCGACCACGACACCCTTTTCGGTGATGCGATCGACGCCGCGACCATCGGTGTCGACCAGGGTCACGTTCGGTCGATTGAACGTGGCCAGGTAATCGTCGTGGAAACACGGCCGCTTGCAGAACTGGCGGTACCACGGCTTCAACGCTTCGGCAGTCTTCGGATCGGCGACCACGTCGTCGACACGTGAACGGATCTGATTCATCTTCTCGAAGTCGGCCAGCTCGAGGTTTCGCGCCAGACCTTCGGCCGACAGATCGGGAGCCGAATCGCGACGCAGGCGAATGAGAAGGTTGCCGATGATGTCGGTCCAGCCGTCGTTCACCAGATCGACCTCGGCGAATCCCCCCGAGACGAGCGCATTGAAGTTGTCCATGCGCTCCTGCTGCCAACCGGGTTCGAGACCGGCGGCCCATTCCGGATCGGTCGGTCGATTGTTGCGTACGTCGATCGACGAGGGGGTCCGCTGGAAGACGTAGAGATGGGCGGCGTTCTCGCCGAGGTGGGGAACGCACTGCACCGAGGTGGCACCCGTACCGATGATGCCGACCCGTTTGTCGCGCAGACGCGTGAGTCCGCCTTCGGACGAGCCGCCGGTGTAGTCGTAGTCCCAACGACTGGTGTGGAACGTGTGGCCGGCGAACGAGTCGACGCCCGGAATGCCCGGCAACTTCGGACGGTGCAGCGGCCCGTTCGCCATGATCACGAAACGGGCACGCATACGGTCGCCTCGATTGGTCGAGACGACCCAGCGGCCGTCGGTCTCGTCCCAACGGAGTTCGGTCACTTCGGTCTGGAAGCACGCGTTGCGATACAGATCGAAGTGACGACCGATGGCCTGACTGTGCGCCAGGATCTCGGGGGCGCGCGAGTACTTCTCCTTCGGGATGTACCCGATCTCTTCGAGCAACGGGAGGTAGATGTACGACTCGACGTCACATGCCGCACCCGGGTAGCGATTCCAGTACCACGTTCCGCCGAAGTCGCCGCCCTTTTCGATCATGCGGATGTCGCTGATTCCCGCTTCGCGCAGACGAGCCCCAGCCAGCAATCCACCGAAGCCTCCGCCGATGACGGCGACCTCGACCTCGTCGAAGAGTGGAGTCCGCTCGATCGGAGACACGTACGGGTCCTCGAGGTACCGAGCGAAGTCGCCGGCGATCTCGATGTACTGATCGTTGCCTTCGGTGCGCAGACGCTTGTCGCGCTCGGCGCGGTACTTGTCGCGCAGGCGATCCGGATCGAATTCGGTGACGGTCATGACGCTCCCCCAGAGACGGCCCGTGGCTCGGCCACTACCCCAATAATGACAGTGAATCGAGGTCGAGGCATTGCTGGCCGTACTGCGTGGCCATGCGCACGAAGAGATCGTCGCCCCGCTCGGTTCGGGCGGCCATCGAGGTGGCCAGCACGGTGATGATCAGACCCCAGAACGACCCGAAGCGGTAATCGCGCCAACACGTCTCGGCGTCGTAGTCGATGCCCGTGGCCACCAGTTGACGCCGGTACGACTCGACGAGGTCGCGTTCGTCGACCGGGCGTCGCTCCGGATCACAGCTGCTGGCGATGACGTACGCGACGTCGACCATCCCGAGACCCTCGTTGGCCGTCTGCCAGTCGACGACGACGATCGGAGGCGCCGAGGGCGAGCGGGCGAACAAGAAGTTGTCGGGGCGGAAGTCGTAGTGCGCCAAGGTCAGCGGCGTGCCGGTGCCGCGAGCCCACCTGTCGACGAGTGGGCCGAAACGCTCGCATATGTCGACGATCGGAGCGTCGAGGCGGGATCCGAGACGATCGAGGAAGGCCGGAAGCAGCATGGCGTAGATCATGTGCAACCGTTCGGCGCGTTCGTCGATCGTCGACGGTTGCGGCCACGAGTCGGCGAGCGTCGGATCTCCCCAACGCGGCGCGTGCAGTTTCACGGCTTGGTCGATCGCCAACGCCGTTTCGTCGGCACTCAGTCCGACGAAGTGATCACCTTGTTCGGATCCGGCCAGATCCTCCATGATCAGACAGAAGCCCATTTCCTCGAGACTGAACGCTGCGTGGTAGCAGTGCGGAGCTCGCACGTCGACGGTGTGGGCGATGTTGCGATAGAAGTTCCACTCGGTCACGTAGGCACTGCCACCGAATCCGGTCATCCGAGCCGTCTCGTCGCGGGACGGGAACTTGCCCATGATCGTGGACGGTCGACCCTCCGGGCGATCCCAGGTGAGCGCGAAACGTCCGTTGCATCCGGTCTGCCCGGTTCCGACGTAACCCACGAACTCGCTCTTCTCGAGACGAGCCCCGTCGGCGAGACCGGCGGCAGTCAGCACGTCGCGCATCCACGCCGTCTCGATCGTCTCGGGATCGCTGCGAATGCCCAGGTGATCGGGGAACGAAGGAGTGCTGTTCGTCACTCTCCGGACGCTAGTCGCCGGCACCGATCGTCAATTCATTCTCAATTCGGGAGATTGGTAACAATCGGAAAAACCGTACGGTTATACCGTCGTACATCACCACCAGGAGAGACGACGTGCATCGACCGACGAGCCAGCCACGAGAACGAAGGAGTCCGCGCCGTTCGTCGTCGTTCGTTCTCAGCGCTCTCGTCGTCGTGATCGGATCACTGGCCGTGACGGATTCCGTCC
>JBEDFW010000044.1:0-6193 GCA_041174985.1 Actinomycetota bacterium
ACCGACAAGCCGTCGATGGCGACCGCCAGTTCGACGTACTCGATGCCGGCCTCAGCGCACGTGGCGGCTTCCTCGTCCTTGATGGCGCGCGAGGCGTCCGAGATGTCTGTTTCGCCAGCACAGAACTTGGCGAATCCGTCACCGGTGCCGGGACCCTCGACCTGAATGGCCACGTTCGGGTTGGCATCGCTGAACAACTTGGCGACCGCGGCCGTGATCGGCTCGACGGTCGACGAGCCCGACACGAAGATCGAGCCCTCGAGGCTCGACTCGGGGGCAGCGGTCTCCGCCGGGGCGGACGTTTCGGCCGGAGCCGTGGTCTCGGCCGGGGCAGTTGTCTCCTCGGACGAGCTGTCGTCGCCACCACAGGCGGCGAGGGTGACTGCCGCTGCTGCAACGAGAGCGGCCAGGTGCTTGCGCTTCATTCATGTCTCCTTTTCGGGGGTCACGGGTTCACGACCGTGCACTCGGACCGTAGAAAGCGGACCTGTCCGCGGTCTGTTCAATCGGTGAACGGAGAATGAACAACGGTGAACAGTTGGGGGAACGTTGTCCCGACCAGGACTTATTCGGCTCTCGAAATCTTCTGCGTCTGGCGCTTCGACGCCCACTCGTACATCACGCGTTGCGGATGCGGTTCGAACATCGTGGGGCCCACGCGCTCCCACGAGGCGTCAGGTCGCATGTCGAAGGCCGGTGCACCGTCGGCCAGAAGAACCGACAGAGTGTGGTCGAGCCACTCCTGGTGGCGCGGACTCACGAGTGGAGTGAGGACTTCGACTCGTCGATCGAGATTACGACCCATGAGATCGGCCGAACCGATGAGGTGCAGGGGTTGGCCCTCGCCTTGCCCGTTGGCGAAGCGGAAGATCCGCGAGTGCTCGAGAAAACGACCGAGCACCGACCGAACTCGAATGTTGTCGGACAGACCCGGAACGCCGGCGCGAACGCAGCAAATGCCGCGCACCACCAGATCGACCCGCGCGCCCTTCTGAGAGGCCGCGTAGAGCTCGTCGATCATGTCGGGATCGGCGATCGAGTTGACCTTGATCGTGATGTGACCACGCTCCCCCATCGACCCTTCACGCCGAATGAGTTCGGTGAGACCGCTGCGCAAATAATGCGGAGCGACGAGCAAGCGTTCGTACTTGACGTCACGCGAATATCCGGTGAGGTGATTGAACAACTGTGCGGCGTCACTCGTGATCTCGGGCTCGCAACTGAAGTAGCCGAGATCCTCGTACAGGCGGGACGTGCGCGAGTTGTAATTGCCCGTTCCAAGATGAACGTAACGACGCAGACCGTCCTCGTCTTCCCGAACGACCATCACGCACTTGGCGTGGGTCTTCAGGCCGACCACGCCATACACGACGTGCACACCTGCTCGTTCGAAAGCCTTGGCCCAGGTGACGTTGACGGCCTCGTCGAAACGCGCCTTGAGTTCGACGAGCACGGCGACCTGCACGCCTCGCTCGGCGGCACGGATGAGGTGTCGGGCGATCGGACTGTCACCGCTCGTGCGGTAGAGCGTCATCTTGATGCTCTGCACCTTGGGATCGTCGGCCGCCTGCGACAAGAACTCCTCAACCGAGCTGGCGAAACTCTCGTACGGGTGATGTACGAGAAGCGCCCGTTCTCGTATGACCGAGAAGATCGAGCGTTCCGCCTCTTCGGCGGCGGCCAGTCGACCGGCCGTGACCGGCAACCATTGATCGTCCTTCAGTTCGGGACGATCGACCGAGTGGATCTGCATCAGACAGGTGAGGTCGACCAGACCCGGTACCTCGAACACGTCGTGGGCCTGCAGATCGAGTTCGTCGATCAAGAGATCGATCATGGTCTTCGGTGCACCGCGCTCGACCTCGAGTCGAACGGCGCGACCGAATCGGCGTCGACGCAGTTCGAGTTCGACTGCTTGCAACAGGTCTTCGGCCTCTTCGTCCTCGAGGGTGAGATCGGCGTTGCGCGTGATGCGGAAGACCGCGACGTCGCCGATCGTCATGCCCGGGAACAAGGTGGCCAGATGAGCTTCGATCACTTCCTCGACCGGAACGAACCGGTCACTGCTCGGAAGGGCCACGAGGCGGGGAAACACCGTGGGGACCTTGATCCGGGCGAAACGCTCTTCTCCGCTGACTGGATCGATCACGTTGACGGCGAGACTCAGGGCCAGATTCGAGACGTACGGGAACGGATGCGCCGGATCGACGGCCAATGGGGTGAGAACCGGGAAGATCCGCTTCTCGTACAGATCGGTGCAATACGCCCGCTCTTCGGGCGACAAGTCGGCCCAGCGACAGACACCGATACCTTCGCGTTCGAGTTGCGGAACGAGCACGTCGAGGTACACCTGTTGTTGACGAGCGACGAGCTCAGCCACTCGCTCCAACACCTCGGCCTGCTGCTGGGCCGGTGTGCGACCGTCGAACAAGGGTGCGGTCACACCAGCGGCCTCTTGGTCCTTCATGGCGGCGACACGCACCTGGAAGAACTCGTCGAGGTTCGACGAGAAGATCGCGCAGAACTTCACTCGCTCGATCAGAGGAATGCCGGGCTCGGTCGCCAGACGAAGGACACGTTCGTCGAAGTCGAGCCAACTGAGTTCGCGATTGAGCAATCGGGATTCCACCGGTCCAGAGTTCACAGGATTCACGGACGCCTCCCCCCGAGGTTCACGGTGAATTCACCGAAAGATCAGACGGCGGTATCAGACGACTTCTTCGTCGAAGCCCAGATCCCACTCGATCGAGATGTTCTCGCGCTCGGCGTCGCGCACGATGCGCTCACGATTGCGCTTGAACTGCGGATCGTTGAAGGGCAGAAGAACCAGACGGGCCAAGGCGCGGCTGCGGAACTCCTCGACCAGGGTGCGGTCGCCGTAGTCGCCGACGACGTCCCAGTGCGGCGACACCGGGCCCAGGAACACGATGCGCACGTGGGCACGGGGCGGTTCGTTGGGGGCGTAGACCTCGGTCATGGCAACTCCTTGGGCGTTTTCATCGACTTTCGGCCGAAAGCGGATGGTTGTACCGGCGGGAAACCGCTGGTCACAGGCACGCTACCGGCGAATGTGACCGGTCGGAACCCCCGAACGGTTCTTCGTCACGAGGGCCTGACTGGAACCCGACCTTGACCGATGCTTGACTGATCTCGGCCGGGAACTCCGACAAGGTGAGAGACGTCAAAGTCACTGACCTGGAGCAACCGGCTTCCAGCGGGCGAAGCGGGCGGAAACCAACTTCGCACAAGGAGATGTCATGAACGAGCAGAACACCCCCCTGGTCGACGAGGATTCGGCGACCGGCTGGATGGCCCTCGGGTCGTGCCGTGCGTACCCGCCGGCCATGTTCTTCCCGAGCGATGGGGTCGGCGTCGACCGAGCCCGCAAGATCTGCGCCACCTGTCCGGTGGTGGCGCCGTGCCTCGAATACGCGCTCGAGCACCACATCGATCACGGTGTGTGGGGCGGCTGCTCCGAGCGGGAGCGTCGCCGGATCGCCAAGCGTCGTCGCTTGAGCGTGCGTTCGGCCTGATCGCCTCGGGCGCTCAGGACCGATGGGACGTCACTCGGACGTCTTGGCGTCGCTGTCGTCCTTGGCGCCCTCGTTCAGGCCCTTCTTGAATTCCTTCTGCGCCTGACCAAGGTTGCGCGCCAGCTTGGGGATCTGGGAGCCACCGAAGAGGACCAGGATCACGACGAGAACGACGATCACTTCGGGACCGTCAAAGAAGCCTGCGAACATGCGGCAAAGGGTACCACCAGCCCCCGTGAAAGAGTATTCGGATGCTGGAGTGCGTGGTCAACGTCAGCGAAGGGTGCGACCGGACCCGCCTGGACGACCTCGATCGGGTGTGCGGGGCCGATCTGCTCGATCGTCAATCCGACTGCGACCACCATCGCAGCGTGTTCACGACGGTCGGAGTCGACGCTCCTCGATCCCTCACCCGCCGGTGTATCGAGACCCTCGACATCAGGTCTCACCGCGGGGTGCATCCACGCCTCGGAGTGGTCGACGTCGTTCCCTTCGTCCCGCTCGGTACGTCGACAGTGAGTGACGCGCGACGTGCGCGCGACGATTTCGCGCGCTGGGCGAGCGCTGAGTTCGACGTTCCGGTTTTCGTATACGGCCCGGCTGATTCCGGCGAGCGACAACTCCCCGACATTCGTCGCCACGCGTTCGCCGACGTTCTTCCCGACTTCGGACCGTCGTCACCGCATCCGACCGCTGGAGCGATCTGCGTCGGCGTACGAGACGTGCTGGTCGCCTACAACATCTGGCTCGACGGTGACGTTCCGATCGACGTCGCTCGAGCGATCGCACGCGACGCGCGCGGAGACGGTGTGCGCACTCTCGCTCTGCAGATCGGAACACGAGTGCAGATCAGCACCAACCTCGTCACACCGCGACGAGTCGGTCCGATGCACGCTTTCGATCGTGTACGGAACGTCGCGTCCACGCGCGGAGTGAACGTTGCGAACGGCGAACTCGTCGGCTTGCTCCCCGCGGAGGTGTTGGCCCGCATTCCGCAATCGCGGTGGATGCAACTCGATCTCGACGTGTCGCGCACGATCGAGGCGCGACTCGCGCGCCGGAGCAGTTGATTCAGGCGGTGGCGGTGCGACGACCGGCCTGGGCGCGCTGACGACGCAGGCGACGACGCTCACGCTCGGAGAGCCCGCCCCAGATACCGAACTTCTCACCGTTCACGAGGGCGTACTCGAGGCACTCGAGACGAACGGTGCAGCCCCGGCAGACTTCCTTGGCCTCACGGGTCGAGGCTCCCCGCTCGGGGACGAACAGGTCGGGGTCGACCCCGAGGCAGTTCGCGTCGTCTTGCCAGTTCTGTTCGTTGTCACTCACGGCTCACTGCCCATCTCGGCCGGGTGGCCGGTTCACTTCGCCGGCTTCCCCCGCGGTGCCGGAACTACATCGGTGTCATTCTCACTCATGAACGTGCATTCGTGCAAGAGGGAATCTCGCGAAAGCCCAGCCTGCGGGCTCGGACGATCCACGATCGGGGTCCGAACCCGCGCTAGTGAAGCCCGGCTCCACGGGCCGATCCGATGAATTTCCTAAGGAATTCCGCATTTTCCCTGCTCAGAGGCCACGAATTCGACGACCGAGCGACCATCGACACCCCCGATGGCCGGGGTCGGGGACCTACTCTTCGGACATGCCGATCCACCTGCGCGCCGAACCCGGTGACTACGCCCCCGCCGTCCTGTGTCCCGGGGACCCCCGCCGAGCCACCTACATCGCCAACACCTTCTTCGACCCGGGCTTTCGAACCGTGAACGAAGAACGAGGCATGTTGGGCTACACGGGCACGTACAAGGGACGGCCGATCAGTGTGCAGACCACCGGAATGGGAGCGCCCAGTGCCGGCATCGTGTTCGAGGAACTGACGATGCTGGGCGCCCAGCGACTCATCCGTGTGGGCACCTGCGGTGGATTGCAGCCGCATCTGCGCATGGCCGACACCGTGATCGCCGTGGCGGCGTCTCCCGACGACCGCACCCCCACTCGCTACGCCGGCATGGAGGGATTCGCCCCGTCGGCCACGTATTCATTGGTGGAGTTGGCGGCCACGATGAGCAAAGCCGTGAGTGATCGCGTGTTCGTCGGCTCGATCGTCACGAGCGGACTCTTCTACGACCCGGATCCGAACACGTTCGGCACGTGGCGACGTCTCGGTCACCTCGGCGTCGAGATGGAAGCCGCGATGATGTACACGATCGCCGCCATCAAGGGCATCGAAGCATTGGCGATGATGACCGTGAGCGACGTGATCGATCCGGATGCCGGCAACGTCGAACGAATCTCCGACGAGGAACTGAAGCGCGGAGTCGATCAGATGATGCGAATCGCCTGCGACGTCGCAGTGTCGTGACCGGTGTTCTGTTGATTGGTCAGATCAGGCCGAGGTCACGAACGGCCTGACGCTCTTCGGCCAACTCAGCCGCCGACGCGTCGATCTTGCCGCGGCTGTAGTCGTCGATGTCGAGACCCTGAACGATCGAGTACTTGCCACCCGCACACGTGCACGGGAAGCTCGAGATGAGACCCTCGGGAACGCCGTAGCTACCGTCGCTCGGAACCGCCATCGACACCCAGTCGCCCGGGGCAGTGCCTAGGACCCAGTTACGAACGTGATCGATCGCCGCGTTGGCCGCTGAAGCAGCCGACGACGC
>JBEDFW010000045.1:0-2559 GCA_041174985.1 Actinomycetota bacterium
GGAGGGAACGGTCGAGCGCACCAACGGCTCGATCGTCATCTACGACGCCGCGGGTACCGAAGTCGGCCGTTGGAACTTCGAGAACGGCTGGCCCTCCAAGTGGAGCGCCTCCGACCTCGACGCCGGCACTGACGACGTGATGATCGAAGAACTCACCATCACCCACGAAGGACTCTTCAAGGCCTGATGGCTCTCAAGACGGAATTCGCCTTCACTCTGCCGCGCGGGTATCTCGGTCCCGATGGGACCCTGCACCGCCGCGGCGTGATGCGTCTCGCCACCGCGCGCGACGAAATCGAGCCGCTGCGTGACCCGCGTGTGCAGAGTGCTGACGATCCGTACTTGACCATCATCGTGTTGGCACGCGTGGTCACCGAACTCGGAAGTCTGTCGGCGGTCACTCCCCGCGAGATCGAGAACCTCTTCGCCGCCGACTTGGCGTTTCTGCAGGACCTCTACGGCGTCATCAACTTCGGCAGTCCGGCCGACGTCCGGATCTTCCTCGAAGAAGCCAATGCGGCGATCGATTCGGCCAGTGGCCGCTCCGTCGTCGAAGCCGAGGAACTCGACGACGAGTTCGACGACGAAGACGACGAGGACATGGAACTCGACGATCTCGATGTCGACGACGAAGACGACGAGGACGTGACCATCACGACCGGTCGTCGCCGTGGTGGATCGGTGATCGAAGAGGTCCATCGCGATTCCTGATGGAGCTCTACCCCGAGGACGCCCTCTGGGACGAGATCACCTATCTCGCCTACCACATTCATTGGGATCTCGATCGCCTGCTCGACCTCCAGCACGCTGATCGCGTGAATCTGGTGCAACGAGTCGCCGCTCTCAATCGTCGTGCCCTCGACGAAGCCAAGAAACTCCTGACGGCCTGATCTCATGGCCAAATTCGATTCGTACCGGGATTTCAATCCCACCGGAGCAACCTTTCTCGTCGAGGTCGACGGTCGACCTCTCGGTCAGTTCAGCGCCGCCTCCGGGTTGTCGGTGAACGTCGAAGTCGAAGAGATCGTCGAAGGCGGTCAGAACTTTCACACCCACAAACTCCCCGGCCGTTTCACGTTCGACAACGTCCTTCTCACTCGCGGCATGACCGAGGACGACGGATTCCTCAAGTGGATCGACACGACGACTGCCGGCGTCTTCGAGAAGAACGGCAACAAGATGAAGCGCACGACGGTCGCCATCACGCTGGTGAGCGCCTCCGGGACTCGTCTTCGGACCTGGAACCTGCAGGAGGCGTTTCCTGTCTCGTGGACCGGACCCGACTTCTCGCTGTCGAACGACGAGTTTCCCGTGGAAGAACTCGAGATCGCGCACCACGGTTTCACGGTGACCGACCACAAAGCCAAGGCGCCGGCCAAGAAAGCGAAGAAGCCGGCGGCCAAGAAACCCAAAGCGAAGAAGCGCAAGCCGTACAAGAAGGTTCGAATCAAGCCGAAGTCGACGGCCGAGAAGTTGCTCGACATGGCCGCTTCTCGCGCTCGACTCATGGCCAAGCAAGCAGCGCGCAAACAAGAAGGCCTGGCCAAGACGGCGGCCCGTCGCGCCATCAACGAGAAGCTGAAGGGGGACTGACGCGTCATGACCGATCCGGCCCCCCTTCCCCTGCGGCGTATCACCCGCTCGGAACCGATCGTGACCTCGCGTCATCTCGCCACTCGTCCCCGTATCGGACGTCTCGTGTCCGGCACGCAGCTACTGGCCAATGGTCTCGGGCGACCGTCGTCGGTGCGTCGCTCGCTGCACAGTTCGGCGGCGAGTGCCGATGTCCGTTTCCCTCAATGGTTGTTGCCGGCCGCAGTTGGGCGAGGCGATGATCTCGATCCGTGGCGCGACCGTGACCTGATCGCGATTCGTCGCGCGCGTTCGCGCAACAGAGTCGTTCGGCAGGTTCCTCCGCGCGGACTTCCGATGGCCTCGCATGCCCGTGGACGTGGACGACTCGGTGACGCCACGGCACCGTCGTCGATCGCCCGACGTCTCCAACCGGTTCGGCGAGCTCCGTCCCAGAACGACGCCCACATCGCGCCGGTTCGCCAACCGGCCGTTCGACCAGCGTCACCTCGACCGCCGCGAGCCCGACGTCTCGCACTACCACCCGGCAAGGCCGACCGCGACGGCCCTCCAGCGCCATCGGCCCCAGCGTCCGAACGTACGGTTTCGCCCGTCTCGTCGACCGGGCCTCGTCACCGTTCACGGAGTGAGGTAGCGGATGGTTCGTCGACGTCGTCGCTACGGCGTGCGTCGTCGGGACGTCATCGCGATCCGGCAACCTCGCCCTCTTCGTCGAGTTCGTCTCCCGATCTCGATCCGCGCATGTCGCCGAGACGAGACGCCGAGGATCGCACACGCGCGACTACCGACACGTCGACTCGACTCTCCCCCACAACGGGTGACCGCCGGCCGGCCTGGACCACGTTCCCCTCGGCGACCGATGCACGCGCCGACTCGGTGGGTGCATCATCGTCGCCGTCCCCCGAACGCACCATCGGGGTCGACGCGCCCACCGCTTCCGAGCCCATGGTTCGTCGCCAGGAATCT
>JBEDFW010000046.1:0-5124 GCA_041174985.1 Actinomycetota bacterium
GTATGGCCGGCGGGCGGGATGCTCTCGCCTCTCGACAGCATGGCGCCGGTGTGGACATCGAGCATCGGACACGGCTGGGGGCGCCACGCAATTGTCTCGAGTCGAGACACCCGCCCACCGGCTGATCGGTGTCGGCGAGACGGGGGAGTTCGGCTCGGCGACAATTGCAGAAGGCCCACCGCTCGTGTGGTGGATGACGGGTCGGGCCGGATGCTGTCGACGAGTCGAAGCTCGCCCCGTTTCGCAACAACGTCGTTACGGTCGACATAGGAGGATCAGCGCGGGCGATGACAGGTGAAGTTCACGCATTGCGAGCCGCATCACATCGAGTATTGGGAGAACGGTGGCCGAACCGATCTGAGCAACCTGGTCCCGTTGTGTTCACGGCATCATCACGCCGCCCACGAAGGCGGCTGGAAACTGAAACTCGACCCGGCGACCCGACAGTTGTCGATCGATCGAGGTCCACCCCGTAGATGAATGATTCGAGATACTTGACATAAGGTTGATCCCGTGAGCGAATGGTGGCGAAGCGCGGTCGTGTACCAGGTGTATCCGCGTTCGTTCGCTGACGAGAACGGGGATGGCATTGGCGACCTCGAGGGCATCATCTCACGTCTCGATTACTTGACGTCTCTGTCGGTCGATGCCATCTGGATGTCGCCATGTTTCACGTCGCCCCAGCGCGATCACGGCTACGACGTTTCCGACTATTTCGACATCGACCCGATGTTCGGAGATATCGAGTCGCTCGATCGACTCGTCGACGAGGCTCGTCGGCGCAACATCAAGATTGTTCTCGACATCGTCCCGAATCACTGCAGTATCGATCACGCCTGGTTCCAGGCCGCCGTTGCTGCCGGCCGAGGAAGCACCGAGCGCGAAAGGTTCTACTTCCGCGAGGGGACCGGACCGAACGGAGATGAACCGCCGAACAACTGGCTGTCGCTCTTCGGCGGTTCGGCCTGGACTCGCGTCCTCGAACCAGATGGTTCATCGGGCCAGTGGTACCTACACGTGTTCGATGCCGGTCAGCCCGACTTCAACTGGGAGCACCCCGACGTCCAACAACACTTCGACGACGTTCTCACGTTCTGGCTCGATCGCGGTGTCGAGGGTTTCCGCGTCGATGCCGTGACGGTGGTGGGCAAGACCCCTGGCCTTCCTGAGGGGCCGACGCCTCCTCCGGGTTTGCCGGCTGCGCACGCATCGGGAATGAATCGGCACTTCCAGCGACACGACATCGCCCGTCGTTACTGGGCTCGTTGGCGACGCACGCTCGATCGTTTTCAGGCCGAGCATCCAGGCCGTGAGCCGTTCACCATTTGCGAGGCCTACATTCCGCGTAAGCCCCAGATGATTCTCGACTACGTGGCCCCCGATCAGTTCCACCAGGCCTTCGCCTTCGACCTCATGTTGAGTCCATGGTTGCCCGGACATGTCCGACAATTCGTCGATCGATACGTCTCTGAGGTGATTCATCAAGGCGGTGCTTTGGCCTGGACGCTGAACAATCACGACACTCATCGCTCGGTCACGCGTTACGGACGAGCCGATGCTGCAACGGCCGAGAGCTGGACGGGCAACAACCTCGTCTACACGAATACACCAGTCGACGAAGACCTGGGGGAACGTCGCTCACGCGCCATGGCCGTGTTCACTGCCGGGTTGCCCGGTGCGTTTTTTCTGTATCAAGGCGAGGAACTCGGTTTGCCCGAAGTGCTCGACATACCCGACGTCCGACGTCAGGATCCCATTTTCCATCGCACCCAAGGCAACGAAAAGGGAAGAGATGGCTGTCGCGTCCCGCTTCCGTGGAGACGTACACCTCGGAGCAATTTCGGCTTTTCCTCCGGCGAAACGGCCCACGAATCGTGGTTGCCTCAACCGGCGTCGTGGGGTGAGAGAAGTGCCGAGAAGCACGACACCGACCCCGATTCGATCACGAACATGTACCGCGAGCTGCTGCGAGTGCGACGGGAATTGGCGAGCTCGACCTCGGAAGATTTCTCGTGGGTCGACTCCGGTCACGAGGACGTAGTGAGTTATCGACATCGAGGTGTGCTCGTCGTGTTCAACATGGGCGACGAGCCACGAAAAATTCTTGAAACCGGTCGAGTTCTCGTGACCTCGATTCCCGATGCTCTCGTGAACGGCGAACTCGCGCCCAACAGCGCCGTGTGGCTGGGAAACTGAACTCGCGAATCGGTTCTAGTAGTTGCCTTTTCGCTGACGGCCCATCTCGCGCTCGATTTCCCGTTGCGCGTCTTTCTTGGCGATCGCCTGTCGCTTGTCGCCTTTGGTGCGACCCTTTGCCAGAGCAAGCTCGACCTTGGCTCGACCGTCCTTGAAGTACAGCGAGAGCGGCACGAGTGCCAATCGCTCCTGGCCGATGCGCGCGTCGATACGGGTGATCTCGTCGCGGTTGAGCAAGAGTTTGCGCGCCCGGTTCGGATCGTGGGCACCCACGCCATGAGCGAACTGGTAGGGCGAGATGTGCACACCCTCCAGCCACACCTCACCGTCGATCACGCGGGCGTAGGCGTCGACCAGTTGTACGTGACCCTCCCGCAGGCTCTTGACTTCTGAGCCCTGCAACATCACGCCCGCCTCGAAGACGTCGAGGATCGTGAAGTCGTGCCGCGCCTTGCGATTGCTGGCGATGATCTTCGTGCCCGGCGGAGTCATGGGGTATTCAGGCTACGGAGGTCGCAGGCCGAGGACGGCGTAGCCTTCGACTCGTGGACGAGACGACCCCGGTTCTCGAGATCACGCCCGAGGTGTACGACGCGATGTGTGCGTTGGCCCTCGCCGAGTACCCGCTCGAGGCCTGTGGGCTCATGGCCGGTCTTCCCGGAGGGAGCACCATCACTCATTTCTTTCCCTGTCGGAACGTCGACGCCTCGGCCCGGATCTACACGATCGACCCCAAGGATCACCTTCGTGCGGAACGCCGTTGCGACGATCTCGGCCTCGAGATCCGGGGCGTGATGCACTCACACACGCATACCGAAGCCTTTCCCAGTCCGACCGATGTCGCCGCCGCCCCCGACCCGGCCTGGGAGTACCTGATCGTGACCCTGAAGAGGGAAAAGCCCGAAGCTCGAACCTTCCGCATCGATCGGGGTCGGGGAGCCGGCCGAGAAATCACCGAGGTCCGCCTGGTGGTGGGCTGAGTCCGGCGGCACACCGGACGGTCGAGCCCCGGTAGGCATCGGGCCCTGAGTTCATTACAATCCTGACAGGTTTTGTAGGAATTCGGCCGGGTCACGAGAGCGAGGTGCGGTGATGACGATCAACATGCCCATCGAATCGGTCGTGGCCCGCAACGTTCTCGATCTCATCGGTAACACGCCGGTCGTCGACGTGAGTCGGTTGTCGCCCAACCCGAACGTACGCCTCATCGCCAAGCTCGAGAGCCAGAACCCGTTCGGCTCGGTGAAGGATCGCATTGCCAAGGCCATGATCGACGAGGCCGAGAAGAGTGGCCGTCTCGTTCCGGGTCAGACGATTCTCGAACCGTCGTCGGGCAATACCGGTATCGCGTTGGCCGCCATCGCCAAGGTGAAGGGTTACCCGATCAAGATCCTCATGCCCACGAGCGTCTCGATCGAACGGCGCCAGATGCTCGAAGTGTTCGGTGCCGAGGTGATTCTCACTCCGGGCGAAGAGGGATCGAACGGTGCGGTGAAGCGGGCCATCGACATGGCAGCCCGTCATCCCGAGTACTGCTTCTTGTATCAGTACGCCAACGATGCGAATCCGCGCGCGCACTACGAGACGACCGGCCCCGAGATCCTGCGCGACGTTCCCGAGATCACGCACTTCGTCGCCGGTCTCGGGACGAGCGGCACCCTCATGGGAACGGGTCGCTACCTGAAGGACAACAAGCCCGAGGTGAAGATCATCGCCGTCGAGCCGCCGCTCGGTGAGCGAGTCGAAGGTCTGCGCAATCTCGAAGAGGGGTACGTGCCTCCGGTGTTCGACAACTGGCACGGGTACGACGTCCTCGATCGTAAGCGAGTCGTGCGCCCGCGTGAATCGATCGAGTGGACGCGACGTCTCGTTCTGGAATGCGGCATCTTCGCCGGAATCTCCTCGGGAGCGTCACTTGCCGGAGCGGCCAAGGTCGCCAGCGAGATCGACGAGGGAACGATCGTCTTCATCGTGTGCGACGGCGGCTGGAAGTATCTGTCGACCGGCGCGTACACCGATGATCTGGATGCGGCGGAAGCGAACGCCGAGAAGATCATTTACTTCTAGAGATCTCTCGAGATTTCTAGAGATATCTCTAGAGATCTATCTCCCGGCAACGAGAGTCACCAGTCCGGCCAGCACGATCATCGACGCGATGATGCGTCGTCGTCCACTCTTCTCTCGGAGATACCTCCAGCCGATGAACGTGGCCAGCACGACGCTCGACTCGCGCAGTGCGGTCACGTAGCCCACCGGCGCTCGCTTCACCGCGGCCAGCACCATCCAGTACGTGACCGCCGAAGCGATACCGGTGATCGTGTACTGGATCCAGGAGCTCTTCACGCTCGCCTTCATCTCGGCCCAGCGTCCACGAGCGACCCCGTCGAGGGTGACACCGATCGCGGTGGGCACGAAAATCGACCATGCGTACACGATGCTGTCGGTGCTGCGGGCGCCCTTGCTGTCGACCACGGTGTAGGCCCCGATGAAGACCGCGACCACCAAGGCAGCCCGGACATGAGCAAGATCGACGTGTCCGGCGATGAAAGTGAGACCCAGAACGACGATCAGAATTCCGAGCGCCGAGATCCACGAAAGATCGTCGTTCAGCAACACCACACCACCGATCGCAGCAACGAGGGCGCCACCACCCCGGGCGATCGGATACGTGACGCTGAAGTCGGCGACGTCGTAGGTGCGGGCGAGACGGAAGATGTAGACCGCGTGGATGAGGCCCGACAGCGCGGCCCAACCCCATGTCGACATCGTGAGCCGACCGCCCAGGAGATCGTCGTTCGACCCGAAGAAGGTTCCCGGGAACGTGGAGATCACGACGAGGGGAAGCCCGACGATTCCCGCGGCGGTCATCTGACCCCAGAGCGCCAACCAGCGGTCGCCCGACGTCTTGATGGCCAGATTCCATCCGGC
>JBEDFW010000047.1:0-13546 GCA_041174985.1 Actinomycetota bacterium
CATCTCGCGAACGACACGGCCGGAACTCTCGCTGCCGCCTTCGAACTCTGGTCGCGAGTCGATCGCCCGAATCTGATGGTGAAGATTCCGGCCACACGAGCCGGTTTGCCGGCCATTCGCGCGGCCATCGCCGCCGGCGTGAACGTGAACGTGACGCTCATCTTCGGGCTCGACCGGTACGACGCCGTGATGGAGGCGTACATCAGTGGACTCGAGGACCGGCTGGCCGCTGGCGGTCGACTGGCGGGGATCGCGAGTGTCGCGTCGTTCTTCGTGAGTCGGGTCGACACCGAGATCGACGCGCGCCTCGATGCCGACGGCTCGTCGCCGGCGCTCGCGCTGCGCGGTCGAGCCGCGGTCGCGCAGGCCCAGTTGGCCTACCAGAATTTCCGCCGGGCTTTCTCGGGCGATCGATGGGACCGTCTGGCGTCGAACGGGGCCGTCGTCCAACGTCCGCTCTGGGCGTCCACGAGCACCAAGAACCCGGCCTATCCCGACACGCTCTACGTCGATCGTCTGATCGGGCCCGATTCGGTCAACACTCTCCCCGACGCGACCCTTCTCGCGTTCGCCGACCACGGCTCACCGGTGCGCACCGTCGATCTCGATCCGAGCGCGGCCGGTGGAGTCTGGAGCGATCTCGCTCGAGTCGGCGTCGACGTCGACGACGTGGCCGAGAAGTTGGAGCGGGAAGGTCTGGCTTCGTTCGTCGCCAGCTTCGACGACCTCCTGAACGCGCTTCGCGACAAGGCGACGTCGTGGGGATTCGCCTGACTCGATCGGCGAGGCGGCTCGCTCCCGTCTGATCAGTCGTCGAACTCCTCGCGGCCGCTCGAATCGGACGAGAGGAGTCGACTGGCCTTTTCGAGAGCGCGTCGGGCCTGAGTGATGGTTCGATCGAGGGCCGGACGATCCCCTCCCTCTCGTCGCGCCTCGCGCAGGACGTCGAAGGAGATCTCGTCGAGTGTCGCCACGATGGCGTCGATCTCACGAGCGATGTCGGACAGTCGGGCGTGGTGGTCGGTCAAGGATTCTCCTCGGGGAAAAGGGCGCGGGCGATGATCTCCAACGGATGGACGACCTGGCATCCCGCGCTCGCCAAGTGTTGTGCACAACCCGGGTTGGCCGAGGCGACCGGTAGTCGGCGATCGGGGTCGGCGCGACGAATGCTGTCGATCTTGCGGTCTCGAACGCGTCGGGCCATCTCGGGTTCGACGATCGAATACGCCCCGCCCGCCCCGCAACACACGCCGTCGTCGTCCAGTTCGACGAGATCGGCGAACGGGGCGAGACACGATCGCACGAACTGATGAGCTCGTTGGACGTGACGCAGATGGCACGGGTCCTGGACGATGACACGGGGTCGTGTGTCACGCGGCGTCACGATCAACTCGTCGATGCGAGGGGCGAGCCATTCGTGAACGTCGCGAACACGTGACGCGAATTCGGCTGCGGAGTCGGTTCCGAGAAGGTGGCCGTACTCCTTCAGGGCGGCTCCGCAACCGGCCGAATCGACGAGGATCGGAGCCGAGCCCGGGAACAGGGTCATGGTGTGTTCGGCTCGACGCACCGCTTCGGTTCGCCAGCCGGCGTGGGAGTGCAGGGCGCCACAACAATGGCCCGACGACGTCACGGCGTACGACGTGCCGAGTGCGTCGAGAACGTCGGCCAGGGCACGATGAACCGGGCGGTACCAGGCGTCCATGACGCAACCAGTGAAGATCCAGACGTCCGGAGAGGTCACGCTCCCGTTCAGTCGGGAGCCGAGACGCCAGGGCAGACGGCCGAAGCGTCGTGGCGCGAGCCGGATCGTCTGTAAGGCGCCGATCACGCGGGTACCACCGGCCACCAGCCGCCGATGCGGGAGTGCTCGCAGACCCCAGCGAAGCCACCGTTTGGACACCGGCCGAGCTCGGTGGGCCGCCTCGATCAGTTGACCGTAGGGAACTCCACTCGGACAGGCCGGCTCACAGCCACGGCATTGGATGCAGGTGTCGAGAGCTCGATCGACGTCGTCGTCGAACGTGAGTCGAGATTCGTGAAGACCGCGCATGATCTCGATGCGACCGCGGGGTGAGAGGGCTTCGTCTCCGGTCACTCGAAAGGTCGGGCAGTGCGGAAGACACAGTCCGCACGACACGCAACTGGCGAGTGCATCGTCGCTCACGTCCAAGTGCGGCACGAGACCACCGTAGTCCCGTCTCGCATCGTCGAGACCTACACTTCGGCCATGACGTCCGACAGTGCTCGTCCAGGCCTCGACGATCCGATCCATCACCTCCGCGCGCTCGTCGCCGACGTGACGGTGGCACTCGACGGAGATCTCGCGACTCCCGTTCCCGACTGCCCGGGATGGAGCCGCCGTGATCTCGTCGCGCATCTCGGACGCGTGTACGGAGCCGTGTGCACCGTCGTCGAGAGTCGCGCGACCGAACCCGTACGACCCGGTCCGGAAGCCTTCCTCGCCGATGGTCTCGCCGACGACGCCGTGAGGGCCTGGTTCGACGAACGAGTCAGGTCGATGCTGCGCGCACTCGAATCGGTGCCTCCTTCCACCCCGCTCTGGACGTGGTCGAACGAGCGCACGGCGGGCTTCTACCGGCGACGCATGGTGCACGAGACGGCGGTTCATCTGGCCGACCTGTCCCGAGCGGCCGGACACGAGGTCCGACTCGATCGTGCGGTGTGCGTCGACGGCATCGACGAATACTTCGACGTCATGTTGTCGATGGCGTTGGCCCGACCGAACGCAGTGTCCCCCTCCGGTTCGCTCCACCTGCACTGCACGGACGGTCCCGGTGAGTGGCTGATCGTTCCGTCGGCCGACGGAGTGGTCGTCACTCGTGAGCACGCGAAAGGAGCCGTGGCCTGGCGCGGTCCGGCGAAGGCTCTGCTCCTTGCCGTCTGGGGACGACTCGATCCCGAACTCGACGTGGTCGGCGACGCGTCGGTGTCGTCGCAGTGGCTCGCGCTCGCGCCTTAGGCGCCGTCTCCGAATCGTCGTATCTGCGGGTTCAATCGCCGATCGGGATCGAACTCTTCGTCGAGTCGCCGATGCACGTCGAGAACCGGAGTCGGCCGGGGTGGTGCCGGCTCACGACGATGGACGAGTCCGACACCGACTTCCACCATGTCTCCGGGTGAGAGTTCGAACTGCAGGGCTGCGGCCGGCGACATCGACCACCGGTGGGGTGGCGTCGATGGTTCGTCGGTCGTGTCGAGGCCCAAGCGAGCCACCGTGTCGTCGATGTCGGCCGGATGGCCTTCCAGATGGATCCAGACCCGTCGACCGTCCCAGAGCACACTCGAAGGTCGGTAGAGACCGGTGTGGATCTCGGTCAGACGGCGGACGTCGACGTCGTCGAGGGTGAACCACCGCGAGTCAATGGCACGAGGACGGGTACGCAGGGTCAGTTCACCGAAGAAACCGAGAGTGCCGAGTGCACCGACCGTGACCCGAAGCAGATCGAAGCCGGTCACGTTCTTGACCGTGGGACCACCCAGTCTGATCAGTCGACCTCGGTGATCGACGAGCAACGACTCGAGGGGGACGTCGCGTACTGGCCCACGACCGAGCCGGTCGACGCTCGTCCAGCCGCGAGCCAGGGCTCCTCCGACCGTCCCGGTTCCGGGAAGGTTCACGTATTGCGAGTGCGCGGCGAGCACGGCATCGAGTTCTCCGAGTGTGGTTCCCGCTCCGCACCGCACCGTCATTTCGTCGGGTTGGAACTCGAAGACTCCCGACGGTGCCGAGACGACCCGATCGGCCACACGACCGCTGTGCTCGTGATCGAGAATCGTGCGAGTCGATCGACCGTTGATCGCCACGCTTTCTCCGCAGGAGACGGCGTCGTGCACCTCGTCGACCAGATCGCGCAGGTGGGTCGGAACCGCGGCCATCAGACCCACATTCCTTCGCCGATAGAAGCGCCGTCTCCGCACCCACTCGGGCTCGGCAACACCTTGTCGGGATTGGCCAACCCGAGCGGATCGAAGGCTCGGCGCAGTGCCATCTGGGCCTCGAGGTCGTCCTCGTCGAACATCAAGGGCATGTAGTCGCGCTTTTCGAGACCGATTCCGTGTTCTCCGGAGAGAACGCCTCCGGCGGCCACACTCGCCTCGACGATGAGCTGGCCGGCTGCGAGAACGCGTTCCATGACACCGGGTTCTCGACGGTCGAACACGATCAGCGGGTGGAGGTTGCCGTCGCCCGCATGGAACACGTTGAGAACGAGGAGGTCGTGCTCCTCGACGATGCGATAGATCTTGTCGAGCACTTCGGGAAGTCGGCGGCGAGGTACGACCGTGTCGTGCAGGTAGTAGTTCGGTTTGATGCGCGCGACGGCGCCGAACGCCGTCTTGCGACCTTTCCACAGGAGGGCTCGTTCTTCCTCGGACTCGGCGCGTCGGACGGTGCGGCATCGGTGGGCCCGCGCGATCTCGATGATGCGTTCGGTGTCGTGGGCGACCTGATGTCGTGATCCGGTCACCTCGATGAGCAGCACCGCGCCGGCATCGGTGGGTAGGCCGGCGTGCACGTACTCCTCGACGGCGCGGATGCAGAGTCGATCCATCATCTCGAGAGCAGCGGGAACCATCCCGGCGGCGATGACAGCACTCACCGTGGCCGCCCCGTCGGCGACGTCGACGTAATCGAAGAGCAGGGTCTCGACGTGCGGAGGGTTCTGCGTCAGGCGAACGCACACCTTGGTGACGACTCCGAACATGCCCTCGCTTCCCACCAGAGCGCCCCGTAGATCGAGACCGACCGTTTCGGGTTCGTCGCCCCCGACCTCGACGACCGAGCCGTCGGTCAGCACCACTTCGAGTCCGAGGACGTGACTGGTGGTCACGCCTTCGGCGAGACAGTGCGGCCCACCCGAGTTGTTGCCCACGTTGCCGCCGATGGTGCAACTCTGCTGACTGCTGGGATCGGGGGCGAAGTGCAGTCCGAATTCACGGTCGGCGCGGGCGACGTGGCGACTGAGGTCGAGATTGAGGACCCCCGGCTCGACCCAGGCGCGGCGATTGATCGGATCGACCGAGAGGACGCGATTCATGCGAATGACGCTGATCACCACGGCTCCGTCGAGAGGTGTCGCTCCCCCGGCCAGACCGGTGCCAGCACCGCGTACGACGAAGGGGCGCGAGTGGTCGCGGCAAGCGAGGACCACCGCACGGACCTGGTCGGTCGATTCGGGAAAACACACCACGGACGTCGAACCACTCATGGGCGACGCGTCGTGGGCGTACAGCGTGGTTTCGACCGTGTCGGTCCGGACGCGCTCGGATCCGATGTCGCGTCGGAGCCGCTCGACCAGAGCGGCCGAATGGGTCATCGAGCCGACCGACTCCCGGTGGCGCGGCGGTTCTTGCGCGGCGGTCGCGAGACGGGCTGGGCATCGGACACGAAGCCGGGATCGATCTGACGCAGCACGACCACGCGACCGGGTTCGACCGGTTCACCGTCGACCAGCACGGCATCGGATGCCTCGAGTTCCTCGTCGAGAGGAGTCGCCCGACCTTCGACGCGGGCCCGAAGCTCGGCTTCCTTGTGGCGCATGGCGTCGCGACCTTCGCGAACGGCATCACCCATGTCGGACACCGTGTTACGCACCGACGACGTGGCGTCGCGCACGACCTTGATGGGCGTCAGGTTGGTGACCTTGTCGACCCGTCGACGAACCTTGCGACCCGTGAACACCACGGCCATCACTCCGGTGACGAGACCGGAGACGAACCAGACGAAACGCTTGATCATGACGACCTCCGTCGACGAAGTGGGGTGACCGACGCCTCGCGTCGACGCTGTCGGTGGGTCAGTCGTCGGGCGGCTCGCGAGGTGCCGGTTGCGAGCGCGGCAACCTTGATGACAGGTGTCGACAACGCAGTCCGAGCGACGCGGCCGGAGCCGGCGACAGCACCGCTGATCGCCTCGGCCGAACCGAGAACGCGATCGAACCGATCGAGGTCACGCCGGGCGTCCTCGACAGCGTCTCTGGCGTCGAGGGTCGACTCTCGCATCTCGGTGAGCAGAGGTTCGGTGCGGGCCTGCCAGACGGACAACTCGTGGCGAAGTTCGCGAAGCGACTGAAGGAGACGGAACAACACGAGCACCAGCGCGGTGAATGCGATCACGCAGAGCACGACGGCGACGACGATGGCCAGTTCTCCTGCGGTCATGCTTCCTCCTTCCCCGCGTCGACTCCCATTGTGTCCCGTGGAGTCGGATCGAACCACACCCTCCCCACCAGGCGATCGGGCAGGTATTGCTGTGCGACGACTGCGCCGGGATGCTCGTGGGGATAGAGGTAACCCGCCCCGTGCCCGAGTGCGCCGGCACCCTGGTAGTGGGCGTCGCGCAGGTGGGGCGGAACCTCCCCCACGGCCCTGTCGCGGACGTCGGCTCGAGCCGACCAGATGGCCCGGGCCGCCGAGTTGCTCTTGGGGGCCAGAGCCAGATGAAGGGCGGCTTGCGCCAAGTTGAGCTCGGCTTCGGGTAGGCCGACGTGTTCGAGAGCGTGAGCGGCGGCCACGGCGACGCCGAGGGCACTCGGATCGGCCAGGCCGATGTCTTCGGACGCGCAGATGATCATTCGCCGAGCGATGAATCGCGGGTCCTCCCCGGCTTCGAGCATGCGGGCGAGATAGTGGATCGTGGCCTGCGGATCGGACCCGCGCATGCTCTTGATGAAAGCACTCACCACGTCGTAGTGATCGTCTTGTCCGTAGCGCAGAGCCGACGCGCCGAGCGCGCTCTCGACGTGCGACAACGCGACGTCGGACGGGTGGGCCAGCGCGGCCGCCACGTCGAGTGACGTGAGAGCTCGACGGCCGTCGCCGCCCGATCGCTCGACGAGGAGGTCGATCGCTTCGGAAGCCATTGCGATTCCGAGTGCCTCGAGACCGCGCCGGACCAGCAACCGGACGGCTTCGTCCGAGAGAGGCTCGAGTCGGAACAACGTACTGCGGGAACGCAGCGGAGCGTTGACTTCGAAGTACGGGTTCTCGGTCGTGGCGCCGATGAGGGTGAGAGCCCCACTCTCCACCGCGGGCAAGAGAGCGTCCTGTTGTGAGCGGGAGAATCGGTGGATCTCGTCGAGGAAGAGGATCGTTCCTTGATCGTGCAGCCCGCGTCGCTCGGTGGCCCGTTCGATCACCTCGCGCACGTCGCGAACGCCGGCCGTCACGGCGGAGAGTTGTTCGAACGCACGTCGAGTGGTCCCAGCGACGGCGAGAGCCAGTGTCGTCTTGCCGGTACCCGGAGGGCCCCAGAAGATGGTGCTCGACAGACGATCGGATTCGACGAGGACGCGCAACGGACGACCCGGACCCACCAAGTGCTCCTGGCCCACCACGTCGTCGATGGTGCGCGGACGCAGACGAGCGGCCAGTGGAGCGCGCTCACGCAGTCGTTCCTCGGCCGCAGCGGTGAAGAGGTCGGGTGGTCGGTTCATGTCAGGGCAACAGTCGGGAGAAAGCCCGTCGGTAGGCGTCTCGGCGCCATTCGATGACGGTGTCGACGACGTCGTGCGGTTGCATCCAGGTCCAGGCGCGGAATTCGCGACCGTCGACCTCGGGAGTCAGATGATGGGCATGTCCGTCGTCGCTTCCGTCGGTCGGTGGAAGCACTCCGAAGAGGAACCACTTCTGCACTTGTCCCCGAACCGAGTCACCGAACTTCTTGGTCGCCGTCCGCAGTTCGGGCGGCCACTCGTAGGCGATCCAGTCCGGAAGCTCACTGACCAGAGTGACGTCGGCCGACGACAAACCCGTTTCCTCGCCGAGTTCGCGCCAGGCGGCGGCCACGGGAGTTTCCTTCGGGTCGACACCTCCTTGCGGGAGCTGCCACGAACCCGGCGCATCGGCTCGCTCGCAGACGAGGAGCGCTCCGTCCTCTCGTCGCACGACCATCACGACGCCGGCGCGGAAGGACTGGGCGGCCATGTTCAGCTCGTGATCGACGGCGGGAGAACCCGGACACCGAGCTCGGCCAATTGCTTGGGGTCGGCCGGTGTCGGAGCGTTGGTCATCGGGTCCTGACCACTCTGAGTCTTCGGGAACGCGATCACCTCACGGATGTTCTCCTCGCCGGCCAGGATGGCCACCAGGCGATCGAGTCCGAAGGCGAAGCCACCGTGGGGTGGTGCGCCGTAGGTGAACGGCTTCAGGAAGAAGCCGAACTTCTTGGTCGCTTCCTCCTCGGAGATGCCGAGCGCGGTGAAGACCTTGCGTTGAAGGGTCGGTTCGTGGATTCGAATCGAACCGGAACCGAGTTCCCAACCGTTGAGCACGAGGTCGTACGCCAAGGCACGAACCGACAGCGGATCGGTCTCGAACTTGTCGAGGTCGTCGGGATGCGGCATGCAGAAGGGATGGTGACCGGGCTTGGGTCGACCCGATTCCTTGTCGACGCCCACGAAGAGCGGGAACTCCACCACCCAGACGTACCGGTACGGGCCCTCGTGAACAGGAGGACGACCGAGATCGTTTCGCAGTTGGCCGAGTACTTCACACGTGGTCATCCATTCGTCGGCCACGACGAGAAGCAAGTCGCCGGGTCGGGCTTCGAGTCGATCGGCGAGCGCCGCCGACTCGGCCGCCGACAAGAACTTGGCCACCGGGCTGTCGAGACTGCCGTCGGCACCGACCTTCATCCACACGAGACCCTTGGCACCGGCTTTCTTGGCCCGATCGGTGAGACCGTCGAGCTTGTTACGACCGAACTCCTCGGCACGGCCGGGTACGCGGATGCCCTTGATCGACGACACACCCTGGAAGGCCTTGAATTCGGTGGAAGCGAAGACGTCGGTGAGTTCGACCAGTTCCATTCCGAAACGAAGATCGGGTTTGTCGACTCCGTATCGGTCCATCGCGTGCCGCCACGTCATGCGCTCGATTCCGTCGGGCCGCGATCCGAGGACCGCTTCGGCCGCCGACAGCACTGCTTCGCCGATGGCGGACAAGACGTCGTCCTGGGTGACGAAACTCATCTCGGCGTCGAGTTGCATGAACTCGTACTGACGATCAGCGCGGAGATCCTCGTCGCGCAGGCATCGGGCGATCTGGTAGTAGCGATCGATGCCGGCCACCATGAGGAGCTGTTTGAACAATTGCGGACTCTGGGGCAGGGCGTAGAACGATCCGGGTTCCTTGCGGGACGGAACGAGGAACTCGCGGGCCCCCTCCGGAGTCGACGGAACGAGCATCGGGGTCTCGACTTCGACGAAACCTTGCCGCTCCATGGCGGCCCGCACCGCCGAGTTGACGCGGGCGCGGATCCGAATGTTGCGCTGCATGCGCTCACGACGCAGGTCGAGATAGCGGTACTGGAGTCGCACGTTCTCATCCACGTCGTCGGCGCGGGCGTCGATGGGAAAAGGAGGCGCATCGGCCGAGCGCAGTACCTCGACTCGACACTCCCCGATCTCGACGTCGCCGGTGGACAGATTCGCGTTCACCGTGCCCTCGGGACGAGCCCGCACGACACCGGTGACGCGGATGACGTATTCGCTGCGAACATCGACACCGTCGTCGATCACGCACTGCACGACCCCGCTGTGATCGCGGAGGTCGACGAAAGCGAGTTTGTCGCCGTGCTCGCGGCGCTTGGCCACCCAACCACAGAGCGAGACGGTCTGGCCGATGTGCGAGCGGCGGACCTCGCCGCACATCATCGTGCGGAGAGACGTCGCGGAGGGATGAACGGTCATGAGGGGTCCTTTGGCTGGGCTGAAGAAAGGGCGCGGAGTCGATCGGTGAGTTCGGCTCGTGAGATCACCATCTGGTCGCCACCGTCGCGCAGATCACGAATGACGACGGTTCCAGCGGCGACTTCGTCGGATCCGATGATCACGGCCACGCGAGCACCGCTGCGATCGGCCGCCTTCATCTGGCTCTTCATGCTTCGGTTGTCGTAGGCGCGATCGACTCGGAATCCCGACCCGCGTAACGAATCGGTGAGGACCACGGCCTCGCCACCACCGGTGGTGTCGACCACGAAGGCGTCGAGGGGTCGAACGGGAGCCCCGAAGACCCCTTCGTCGTCACAGGCGAGCAGAGTTCGGTCGAGGCCGAGTGCGAAACCGATACCGGGGGTGGGCGGACCGCCGAGATCCTCGACGAGACCGTCGTAGCGACCTCCACCACCGAGAGCGTTCTGGGCCGAGTCGAGTGTGCCGCCGGCGTACTCGAAGGTGGTGAACCGGTAATAGTCGAGTCCACGCACGAGTCGCGCATCACGAGTGAACGGGATGCCGAGCGAGGTCAATCCGGTTCGGACCGCGTCGAAGTGGGTAGCCGCTTCGGCGCTGTAGAAGTCGTCGATGCCCGGAGCGGCGTCGACGATCGGAGCGTCCTCGGGGCGCTTGGAGTCGAGGACACGCAGTGGATTCCGGTCGAGAGTGGCACGGCTCTCGGGCGACAGATCGCCGAGGTTCGCGGTGAAGTGGGATCGCAGAGCGTCGGTGTATCGGCGACGGTCGTCGGGTTCACCGAGACTGTTCAGCCGCAGGGTGACCTGTTGTAGGCCGAGAGCCGAGAAGAAACGCCAACCGAGGGCGATGATCTCGACGTCGAGTCCGGGATCGGTCGTGCCGAGAACCTCGATACCGACCTGATCGAATTGGCGGTAGCGACCACGTTGCGGTTTCTCGTACCGGAAATTGGGGCCGGTGTACCAGGTCTTCCACGGCAGGTTCGGCCGGTGCTGCACGAAGGCGCGACACACGCTGGCCGTCTGCTCGGGCCGCAGGGCGACGTGGCGCTCCCCCTTGTCGACGAAGTCGTACATCTCCTTGGAGACGACGTCGGTCGCTTCTCCGACGCGCGAGAACACGCCGATGTCCTCGAGGAGCGGCGGGATGATCTGCTCGTAGCCGGCCGCTTCGACCACGTCGGCGAAGACCTGGACGAACCGACGCCAACGCATCGATTCGGGGGCCAGGACGTCGCGCATCCCGGGACTGGTCTGGAACTCCGGCACGGTGGTCAAGGCTACCTGGACGCTCGGACCGGGGAATTCTTCTCGTCGGCCAGCCCGCGCTCGGGCACCGGGTTCAGCCCTTGGTGGTGTTCAGTACGCGCGACGCGTCGTAGACCCCGTCGATGCGCTTGATCGTGCGAATCACGCTGTCGAGGTGGCCGGGGTCGGCCAACTCGAACTCAAAGCGCATCTTGGCCACGCGATCGTTCCCGGTGTGGGTGCTGCACGCGACGATGTTGACGTGCTGTTCGGACAGCGCATTCGCCACGTCTCGCAGGAGCTTCGAACGGTCGAGGGCCATGACTTCGACCGCGGCTCGGAAGACCGTTTCGGCGGACGAGCCGTCCCATTCGACGTCGACCAGACGGGCGGCTTGATCCTCGGCGAGCGACTCGGCGTTGGAGCAGTCGGATCGGTGCACGCTCACACCGCGTCCACGGGTCAAAAAGCCGATGATCTCGTCTCCCGGCACCGGAGTGCAACACTTCGACAGTCGAACGAAGGTGTCGTCGAAGCCCTCGACGTGCACACCGTTGCGAGAACTGCTCCGTCGCAATTCGTTGGGCCGCAGGACCGACATGGTGACCGCTGAATCGGGATCGGCGGTACGGAAGCGATGGGCGATCTTCTGGGCGACGGTCTTGGCTCCGAGGTGTCCCTCGCCCACTGCGGCGAGCAACGCGTCTCCATCGACCAATCCGCAGGCCTGCGCCTCGTCGTCGACGTGATGACTCGAGAGAACCTGATGAACCGGTAGACGGTCGGCACGTAGTTCCTGGGTGAGTTCTTCGCGCCCGTTCTCGATGGCGTCCTCGCGGCGCTCTCGGGAGAACCATTGCTTGATCTTGTTGCGAGCTCGGGGCGACTCCACGAAGTCGAGCCATTCCTTGGCCGGACTCGCGGTGTCGACCTTGGAGGTGAAGATCTCGCAGGTGTCACCGGACCGGAGTCGATGATCGAGCGGAACGAGTCGGCCGTTGACGCGTGCTCCGATACAGGCGTTGCCGATCTCGGTGTGGACCGAGTACGCGAAATCCACCGGACAGGACTCGGGAGGAAGAGAGATGACCCGACCTTTGGGCGTGAACACGAAGATCTCGTCCTGATCGAGGTCGGTCTTCAGATTCTCCATGAACTGCGTGGGATCGGCGACGTCGCTCTGCCAGTCGATGATCCGATTGAGCCAGTCGATGTCGGGCGTCTCGTCACCGGCCTTGTACGCCCAGTGGGCCGCCACTCCCCACTCGGCTCGCTGATGCATCTCGCGCGTACGGATCTGGATCTCGAGCGGCTTGCCGTCAGGGCCGATGACCGTCGTATGGAGGCTCTGGTAGAGATTGAACTTGGGCATGGCCACGTAGTCCTTGAAGCGTCCGACGACCGGACGCCAGTGCCCGTGGATGCATCCGAGGGCGGCATAACAGTCCTTCACCGAATCGACCACGACACGAATGGCGATGAGATCGAAGATCTCGTCGAATTCCTTGCCCTTCTGGATCATCTTCTCGTAGATGCTCCAGAGATGCTTCCCACGTCCGGTCACGTCGGCGGCGATGTTCAGATCACCCAACTTGGCTCTGACGTCGGCCATCGCGCGTGCGAGATAGATGTCCCGTTCCGGACTACGACTGCTGACGAGGTGATCGAGTTCCGCGTAGCGCTTCGGGTACAGCGAGGCGAAGGCGAGGTCTTCAAGTTGCTGCTTGAGGCCCTGCATGCCGAGTCGGTGCGCGAGCGGGGCGTAGATCTCGAGGGTCTCGTTGGCGATCCGCTGCTGTTTGTCGATGGGCATGGCAGCGATGGTTCGCATGTTGTGCAGTCGATCGGCCAACTTGATGATCAGGACGCGAAGGTCCTTGGCCATGGCCACGAGCATCTTGCGCATCGTGGCCGCCTGCTGAGCCTCCTTGGAGTCGAACTGGATGCGCTCGAGTTTGGTGACTCCGTCGACGATGGCCGCGACCTCCGCACCGAACTCCTTCTCGACGTCGGTGAGGGTGATCTCGGTGTCCTCGACGGCGTCGTGCAGCAGAGCGGCGACGATGGTGGTCTCGTCGAGTCCGATGTCGGCGACGATCTTCGCGACGGCGAGCGGATGGCTGATGTAACCCTCGCCGCTACGACGGGTCTGGCTGGCGTGAGCGAAGCGGGCGATCTCGAACGCCTTCGACATGGCCAAGGTGGACGCCTTCGGGTGACGACGACGGAACGACGTCAGAATCGGGGCCAGGTCCTCGCCGGCGTTCTCCTGTTGGCGCCGCCACGGGAGGAGTCGGGTGACCGCCGCCATCTCAGTAGATCAGGAGGGACTCGACCCGTCGATCTCCGAGTCGCTCCCGTCCTCCGAGGGCGGTGAGTTCGAGCAGAACGGCGAGGCCGACGATCTCGGCGCCGAGAGTCGCGGCCAGTCGACACGTGGCCGCGGCGGTACCACCGGTCGCCAACACGTCGTCGACGACGAGAATGCGTTCACCGGGATGAATCGCATCACGATGGATCTCGAGTTTGTCGGTGCCGTATTCGAGTTCGTACTCCTCGCGAACGACGGCCCAGGGCAACTTG
>JBEDFW010000048.1:0-3556 GCA_041174985.1 Actinomycetota bacterium
CCGCGCGACCGTGACGAACGAGATGGACTCGTGTCACCAGAACCATCCCGGTGTCGCGCCACCGGGTCGCCCCGGCTCGATGAACCATTCGATTCCGAAGGCCATGGCGAACGTTTCCGGCGGCATCTGCATGAAGAAACTCTGATCGGTGATCTGACTGGCGTGACACGCCATCGATTCACGTTTGCGATCGACGAAGGCCGACACGTCGACCGCCATCGTGATCTCGTCCTCGGTGGAGCCGAAGGGATTGCCGTCGTCGGCCGGCGCATCGGGATCGAAGCCCTCTCCCTCTCCGGCGTTCTCGTTCATCATGCGGGCGATCCGAGTGCGATTCATCGTCGACTCGAAGAGACGAATGCTTCTACCCCGCTCGGCGAGTATGTCGACGGCCCGGTGACCGACCCGGTGCACCTGGATGTGATCGGGGTGTCCGTAGCCGCCGTGCCAGTCGTAACACGTGACGATCTCGGCCTCGACCGCTTCGAGGATCTCGGCGAAACGACGAGCCGCTTCGTCGACGTCGGCTCGCACGAACGCTCCGGCTTCGTCGTTCTGCGCCCAACCGGTCATTCCACTGTCGTGATAGCCCAACCAGTGAACGTCGGAGACGCCGAGTACTCGAGCCGACTGCTCGGTCTCGGCCCGACGGCGATCGACGAGCGTCTCACCCGGCGCGAGATCGGGAGGAACCTCACCGTGTCGACCATCGGTCGCAACGACGAGCACCACACGGTGACCCTCGCTCACCGCCCGCGCGATGGTTCCACCCGTCGCGATCGACTCGTCGTCGGGGTGTGCGTGCAGGCAGACGAGGGTGCTCACGCGTCGACGACTGCTCCGGAGGCGATCAGCCGGTCGATCTCGGATGACGCGAAGCCCCAATCAGCGAGGATCTCGCGCGAGTGCTGCCCCGGATGAGCCGGCGGTCCGGCCACCTGCGCGACGGTTCGCGAGAATCGCGGTGCAGGGGCGGGCTGCTTGACCCCGGCGATGTCGATGATCATGTTGCGCTCGACGTTGTGTGGATGACGAGCGGCTTCGCTCATGGTCAGCACCGGAGCGAAGCAGACGTCGGTGGCCTCCATGATCGAACACCATTCGTCGCGAGTCTTGGTGCGGAACACCTCGGCGATCCTCTTCTTGAGGTGCGGCCACTGCGACTTGTCCATCTGACGAGCGAATTCGGCGTCACCTTCGAGACCCGTGAGCTTCAGCAACTCGGCGTAGAACTGGGTCTCGATCGATCCGATCGAGACGTACTTGCCATCCTTGCATTCGTAGGCGTCGTAGAAGTGCGCCCCGGTGTCGAGAAGGTTGGTGCCACGAGCGTTCTCGTCGTGCGCACCCATCTGCGAGAACGCCCAGAACATCGTCATGAGAACCGCGGTTCCGTCGACCATCGCCGCGTCGACCACCTGACCTTTACCGCTCTTGGTTCGTTCGAGCATGGCGCACACGACGCCGTAAGCGAGGAACATTCCGCCGCCTCCGAAATCGCCGACCATGTTCATCGGCGGTACCGGAGCCTCACCCGCTCGTCCGAAGTGAGCGAGGGCGCCCGCGAGCGAGATGTAGTTGATGTCGTGACCCGCGGCCTGCGCGTACATGCCGGTCTGTCCCCAGCCGGTCATGCGACCGAACACCAGGCCCGGATTGCGCGCCAAGCAGACGTCGGGGCCGACGCCGAGACGCTCCATCACTCCGGGGCGGAATCCTTCGATCAACGCGTCGGCCGATTCGACCAACGTGAGGAGCGTTTCCACGCCCTCGGGATTCTTCAGATCGACGGCGATGTTGCGACGACCCCGCTGGAGGATGTCGGCGCCCGGTGTGTCGGGAGCCGGACCCCGCACGGCCTGACTCCGTTCGACACGGATGACCTCGGCACCCATGTCGGACAGGAGCATCGCGGCGAACGGTCCGGGACCGATGCCAGCGATTTCGATGATGCGATAACCCGAGAGAGGACCAGCCATGACCCGATCGTATTCAGGCGCTGGCGGTGGCGGCCCATTCGGCCAGACGAACATGACCGGCGATGGCGTCGGCGAGCATCGGCTGCAACGGAGTCGGCAAGTCGTGACCCATGTCGGCCACGAGCAGGAACGTCGACCCCGGCACCAGTTCGGCGGTTCGCTCCCCACCCGACGGCGGCAACAACGTGTCGTCGCGGCCGTGGATCACGAGAGTGGGAACGTCGAGTTTCGACAACCCTTCGGTGCGACGACCGCTCGCGTAGATCGCTGCGAGCTGACGCGAGGAACCCTCGGGGTAGAAGGAACGGTCGAAGGATCGGGCGGCGTCCTCGGCGACTCGAACGGGATCGAAATAACGACGCGACTGCCACACCCCGTAGCGCACCGACTCGGCGATGTGCACGTCTCGCTCGGTCGCCGGCGGGGCCAGAAGGACTTCGGCGGCTTCAGGAGTCGGCTGACCGAATTCAGGTTCACCGGTGACCGACATGATCGACGTGAGCGACTTCACGCGCGCGCGGTGCTCGATGGCGATGTGCTGCGCGATCATTCCGCCCATCGATGCGCCGACCACATGGGCCCGATCGATGCCGAGGTGGTCGAGCAATCCGACCGCATCGCGGGCCATGTCGGACAGCGTGTATGGAACGGGCGGAACCGGGAGATCGGCGAAGGCGGCCGCCATCACCGCGTCGACGTCGACCGAGACACCATCGAGTTTCGTCGAGAGTCCGCAGTCACGGTTGTCGAACCGCACGACGTGGAATCCTCGCTCGACGAGCAATGAGCAGAAAGAGTCGGGCCATCCGATCAGTTGGGCGGTGAACCCCATGACGAGGAGAAGGGTCGGGTGCTCACGACTCCCCAACTCCTCGTATTCGATCTCGACGGAACCGATGTTGGCGGGCACTGACGCACGAGGCACGAACCGACGATAACGGCTCGTCGACCCGAATCGAGAAGGCGGCCGTGCGGTACGGTGACCTCATGTTCTCGGGAATCAAATTCGGAGTTCACACCGGACTCCAGCACACCTCTTACGACATTCTGCGCCCTCTGTGGCATCGCATCGAGGAGCTCGGATTCGACTGGATCTCGATCTGGGATCACTTCTACGGCGCCACCGGCAAACCCGACGACGCCGCGTGCTACGAGGCCGTGGCGATGCATGCCGCTCTCGCCGCCGAGACGTCCCGCGTTCGGGTCGGGTCGCTGGTGTACTCGGTCGGCTATCGACATCCGGCGGTGCTGGCCAAGATGATCACGGCGATCGACCACGTTTCGGGAGGCCGCGCCGATCTCGGCCTCGGCGCCGGTTGGGCCGTCGTCGAGTACAACGCCTACGGCATTCCTTTCCCCGAGGTGAAGGTGCGTATGAACCAACTCGAGGAAGCCGCTCAATGCGTCCGAGGCCTGCTGCACGACGACGTCACGTCGTTCTCGGGTGAGTGGTTCTCGTTGAACGAGGCCCGAAACGAACCCCGACCGATCCAGAAGCGAATCCCGATCTGGATCGGCGGAGGTGGCGAGAAGCGAACTCTGTCGATCACGGCCAAGTACGCCGACGGCTGGAACGT
>JBEDFW010000049.1:0-8309 GCA_041174985.1 Actinomycetota bacterium
GAATCGACAGGCGGGATTGGGGGCTGTACGCCGAGTGCTTCACCGATCCGTGCGACTTCGACTTCTCCAGTTTCAGCGGTAAGCCCGCCGCTTCCCTGCACCGGGATGTCTGGGTCGACAACGTCCGACGCACCAACGGTTCCTTCGATGCCACACAACACCAGATGACGAACCAGATGGTGACGATGGTCGGCGATCAGCGCGCGATATGTGTCACCGAGTTGAGAGCCCAGCATTGGTTTTCCGAAGCGACAATGGAAAGGCTGGGTCATCCGGGGGCGGAGAACTTCTGTGAGCTCGGTGGTCACTACACGAATGAAATCGTGTTCGACGACGGTGCGTGGAGAATTTCGAAGTGCATGCTGACCGTTCGCTGGCAAACCGGCAGCATGGCTATCTTTGATCTGGCGCGCGCGATTGGTGCCGGAACCATCTCGAAAGACTGACAAGAAACGGACCCCCATGGATCTCTACAACGCCCTCTACACGACGCGGGCCATGCGAAGGGTCAAGCCCGACGCGATTCCCGAGGACGTCGTCATGAAGTTGCTCGATGCCGCGATCCGCGCACCATCGGGGGGCAACCAACAGAAATGGCGGTTCCTTCTCTTGACGGATCCGGGAAAGAAGGCCCAACTCCAGCGCCTCTACCGTGAGGGTCTCACGGAATTGAATGCGACCCAGTACAAGGCCGTCATGGATCTGATCCAGAACGGTGACCCGAACGACCCCGAAGTCATTCAGGCCAAGAAGACGAACGCGAGCGCCGAGTGGCTCGCCGACAATCTCGACAAGGTGCCTCTCATCGTCTTCGCTTGGGGCAAGCCGAACGGCGAGAGCTCGATCTACCCCGCTCTGTGGAGCCTCCAACTGGCCGCGACAGCCGAAGGCATCGGCTCGGCCTTGACGACCCTCCTCTTCAAGAAGCACACGCAACAGGTTCTCGACATTCTGGGAGCTCCCGCGCCGGGTGAATGGGTGCCGATGGCAATGGTCACCCTCGGGTACCCCACCGGACGTTGGGGCGTCGCCAAGCGCCAGCCGGCCCATGAAGTGACCTTCCAGGATTCATGGGGAACACCCGTCTCGTGGAGGGTCGACGCCCCACTCTGGCAGTAGCGTTCGATTCGTTCAGCGCCGCACCCGAGGTCACCCCACCGATGAGCACATCCTCCCGCAAGGCCGTCACGGCACCGCTTCTCGCAGAGATGAAGTCACGTGGCGACAAGATTGCGATGATTACCGCCTACGACGCCACCTTCGCGTCGATCGTCGATGCGGCAGGGGTCGACGTCATCCTGGTCGGCGACTCCGTGGCGACAACGGTTCAAGGCGAAGCGAACACGATTCCGGTCACGATGGAAGAGATGGAGTACCACGTGCGGCTCGTGCGGCGCGCGGCTCCGAAGGCTCTCGTCGTCGGCGACCTGCCATTCGGCAGTTACCAGGTCGGTGCAAGCCAAGCGGTTGCGAACTCAGTCCGCCTGATCAAGGCCGGAGCACAGGCCGTGAAACTCGAGGGCGGACTCACTGTCGCCGATTCGATTCGGGCAATCGCCGATTCCGACATTCCCGTGATGGGGCACATCGGTCTCACCCCACAGAGCGTGCATCGGATGGGCGGCCACAAGGTTCAAGGACGCCGTGACGGCTACGAGGCCGGTGGACGTCAGCGTCTTCTCGAAGACGCCCATGCAGTCGAACAAGCGGGTGCGTTCGCAGTTGTTCTCGAAGGCATTCCTGCTCCGTTGGCCGCGGAGATCACCTCGAAACTGTCGATTCCGACGATCGGGATCGGTGCGGGTCCCCAGTGTGACGGCCAGGTTCTCGTCCTGCACGACGTGCTCGGGCTTTCGACCCGCGAACTTTCGTTCACCAAGAAGTTCGTGGACCTTCGTGAATCGAGTACCGCTGCCTGTCGCCAGTACGTCGACGAGGTTCGCGGCGGTACCTGGCCCGACAACGCCCATTCGTTCGAATAGGGCCGGTAGCCGCTTTGCGCACGGTCACCACGATCGTCGAACTTCGTGACACGATCAAAGCGGCGAGGATGTCCGGTCGGCTCGTCGCTTTCGTTCCGACCATGGGGGCTCTGCACGAGGGCCATGCGTCGTTGATTCGTCGGGCCCGCGCGGAGGGCTGCTACGTCGTCGCCTCAATTTTCGTGAATCCCCTTCAGTTCAACGACGCTGCCGACCTGGCGTCGTATCCACGGACCGATGAAGCCGACGTGGAGATGTGTCGAGCGACCGGCGTGGACCTCCTCTGGAAGCCGAGCGTGGCGGATCTTTATCCGGACGGTTTCGACACGGCCGTTGCACCCGGTCGGCTCGGAGGCGTCCTCGAGGGTGCACAGCGTCCGGGTCATTTCGCAGGAATGGCAACCGTCGTCTTGAAGCTCTTCAACTCCGTGACACCGGACCTCGCATTTTTCGGACAGAAGGACTTCCAGCAATTGGCGATCGTTCGTCGAATGGTGCGTGACTTCGATCTGCCGATCGAGATCGTGGGGTGCCCGACGGTTCGCGAGTCCGACGGTCTCGCGATGTCGAGTAGGAACGTCAAGCTCACCCGCGAGGGCCGCGCGGTGGCCGCGGGTCTCTCTCGCGCGATAGGCGAGGCGGCCGCCATGATGCGCAGTGGTGAAGCGGCCGATCGCGCCCGACAGCACGCGCTCGATGCTCTCGCCAGCCTCGCGGGTGTCGATGTCGAGTACCTCGAAGTCGTCGACGGTGATTCGTTGGAGGTTGTCCACGGCGCGGACACGATCAACGCGGTGGTCGTGATTGCCGCCCGGGTTGACGGCGTTCGGTTGATCGACAACGTCACGGTGAAGGGAACGCACGAGGGGCCTCGATGAATCAGTTCGACGCACAACAGCTTGCACACGAATACTTCCTTGCCCGTCGCCGAATCACGACACTGCTCGACGGCATCACCCGTGAGGTCGCTGATCAACCGGTGCAGACGTGCCCCGCTTGGACGGTGCACGATCTGATTGCGCACGTCGCGGGTCTCGCGGCAGAAATCGTCCGCGGTAATCCCCCGGGTTCCGATTCGCAGGCCTGGGTCGACGCGATCATCGAAGCGCGGCGCGGCGTCGATCTCGACGGTCTTCTCGAAGAATGGTCATCCGTAGGTCCGGTATTCGAAGAGATGGCTGCTGAGACGCGTCGTCTTGCGGTGCCCCTGTCGTATGACACGGTGGTCCATGAACACGATCTTCGGCACGCCATCGACATGCCCGGAGGTCGCGACACCAGCGGCGTCGTGTCCGCCATGGAAGTCGGCACCTGGCTGATGTCGAACGATCTCGATCGCCGGCAATTCGGATCGGTCGTGTTCCGGGCAGGCGGTCGCGACTGGACGTGCGGTTCGGGTGATGTGCGCCTTCGACTCGATCTCGATGCGGCGGGTGTGTCGCCGACGCCCGTGTGGGAGCTTCTCCGACTCACCGGCAGTCGACGCAGCCTCGGTCAAGCGCGCTCTCTGCCGTGGGTCGGCGACTTCGAAAGCGGCCTGCCCGCATTGCTTCACATGGATCTTCCGATCGAAGACGTGATCGAGTGAGGTCAGCGATGAAGTTGCGGGTCACTCTGGCTGACTCGCAGTCGCACCGAGTGAACGCCATCGCCCGAAAGGACCCCACCTCTTCCGAGTAGCCGTCCATGTTGCCAATTGGCAAGGCCGAGTTCCGGTCGCTCGAGGGCGAACTGACCGTCGACCCATCGCGTGAAGCCGTCGCCGAAGAACGGTGACTCGCTGTTCTCCCACGCCATCGTGATTTCGTCGTCGTCGTCGGAAACGACGGAAAGCACGAACCGCGGGCTGTGTCGATTGAAACTCGACACAGCATCGCCGACAGACCGCGCCACGAACAACGTGATCTCGGGCGTCGTGTCCCACTCCCATTCATTCCCCGGATCAACGGCCTCCGTGCGAAGGTCGAGTGATCCGTGCGGATCGATCGAAGCACCTTCCGTGTCGGGGCAATGGACCACAATCGATCCGTGTCGCTTCGCGACGATCCGGAGAGATTCGCCGACCGCTGACAGTGCAGCTTCTTTGTTCTCTTCGAGCACCACGAGTGTGTTCAGGGTGTTGCACACCTTGCGGTCGAGCGAATTCACGATGCAGGAAACGAGGCGGTCTCGCGAGAAGCGCGAACCGACAACGAGCCACGCGCCACCCGTTCCGTGAAGCGAAACCGGTGTTCCACACTGTCGCGCAATCTGACCCAACTGGTCGACAGCGGAACCCGAACCACGAGCGACAGCGAGCGAGAGTCGCGAGTCGTCGAAGAGCGCCCAACCAGCAGCATGCTCGGGTGAATCAACGAGGTTGACGGCCCCCCGCGGCAAACCGGACGCGTCGAGTGCCGGTACCAGCAAGTGATCCCGGATCGAGCGGGCCGTACCCAGAGCGTCACTTCCGATGCGAAAGACAACGGAGTTTCCACTCTTCAAGACTCCCGTGGCATCGGCGAAAACGTTCGGACGACCTTCGAAAACGAAAGCCACCACTCCCAACGGTGCACGCCAGGACTCGACGGTCCAGCCGTCGTGGTCGACCCGAGAAAGCGTTCCCAGCCGTTCGAAGTCGAGAACGGCCCACATCCGCAATCCAGCGGCCATGTCGGCACGCATCTTGGGTGTGATCTCGAGGCGACCCGTCGCGCGACCGCGCTCGCGGGCCAGACGCACATCGTCGCGATTCGCCTCGAGGACGGGGGCGAACGAATCATCGCTATCGACCTTGTCGGCAAAGACACGGAAAAACTCATCGACATTTTCCGGTGGCACGCCTTGCATTCCCTCAAAACCCTCGACTGCACGGGTGACACATTCGTCGACGAGGCTGCGGACACCAGGCGGCACGACAAGGACCGATCCGCTCGAACGCAGCGGAATCAACCGCCCACCGGTCGTCAGTGCGTCGACCATCTCGTCGGTCAGTGAAACGAGTCGATCCCCGACCAGAACGCGATCACCGACGCGAACATTGCCGATCGGCTCGCCGACGGGTCCTGAATTCTCTGATCGACCGTTCATCAGGTACGTCAGGGTACGCCATAACCTGTTCCCATGGACGTCGAAGACAGGTTCTACTTTCGTCAACTCCTCTCCGGTCGGGATTTCGCGGTTCGAAATGGTCTCGCGGCCCAGATGGTGAACTACGTGTATCTACTGGGCGATCGACTGACCCGTGAATGCGTGATCGTCGACCCCGCCTACGCGATCGACGAATTGCTCGGCGTCATCGAGGCCGACGGAATGAATCTGACGGGTGTCCTCGCAACTCATTACCACCCTGACCACATCGGTGGCTCGATGATGGGTCATCGAATCGACGGAATCGCGCATCTCTTGGAGAAGCACGATGTACCCGTGCACGTGAACGAAGCAGAGGTGCCTTGGGTGATCCGCACCACCGAGGTTGATGCGTCCCACCTGATCGCGCACGACGCGGGCGACACGCTTTCGGTCGGAGACATCGACATCACGTTCGTTCACACGCCAGGACACACCCCGGGTAGCCAGTGCTTCCTCGCCCGCGGGTGCCTCGTCTCTGGCGACACTCTCTTCCTCGATGGTTGCGGTCGCACCGACCTCCCGGGATCCGACGCCGAGCAGATGTACGAGAGCCTGCAGACACTGGCGCGTCTACCCGACCAGACGACGGTCTACCCGGGCCACCAATACTCGGCGCCACCCAGCGCACCGATGTCGACGGTGCGAACGTCGAACTACGTGTATCGAACTCGTGACAAGGATGCCTGGATGGAGTGGTTCGGGCCGGGCCGCTAGAAACGCGTCATAACAAGCCGGTCAGGATCGAACTGACTGCCGTGGCGGCGAGCAGCAGCGCCACGAGACGCCAGAAAGCCTCCGGTGACAACGCACCACGAAGGCGAGCCCCCGCGTACATGCCGCATGCCAGGCCCGGGAGGGCGACGACGGTCGCGAACAACGTCGTAGCCGTGATCTTTCCTGCCACGGCGAACGTTGCGATGCTTGTTATCGAAACGACGCTGAAAACGGTGTTGATCGTCGCACGGAACACCTCCGGCGCGAGACCCCGAGAGCGCAACAACAAAACGAGAGGCGGGCCGTTGGTCGACGTCGAAGTCGCGAGAACCCCCGAAACGAAGCCGGCTACGAACTCCAGCGGGCGGCCACCCGCGCTGGACGACCCGTGCTCCTTCATGACCGAGACGAGCGCAAGCAGAACGAAAATCCCGATCGCGACACGCAGTGCGTCGAGCTCGACCCGATCCAGAACGACGATGCCGAACGGCATCCCCAGGAAGGAAGCCGCGACCAACAGCCGCACGAGACGATCGTCGCGCGATCGGCCGTCCTTGATCGCCTGGAAGGTGTTCGAGCCAGTGCCACAAATCGTCGAGACGACGACCGCTGTCTTCAAGTCGACGGCAAGGCCCATCATTGGCACTGCCATCAACGCGAAGCCGAAGCCCGAAACCATTTGCGCACAAGCGGCGATGGCGACGATCAGTGCGATCAGGCCGAGATCCCCAAGGCCCAGAAAAGAGACCATGGTGGGTCAGTTGCCCGTGAGTGCGCGCACGGCCGACCCGAAGACCGCGGTGTGTCGGTCGACCTGGTCGACGGTGTGCGCGGGCGAGAACAACGCCATGTTGTGAAATGGCGTCATCAAGATGCCCCTATTGAGCGCGTAAAGGTGCATGAAGGCATCGAGTTCGTGGTCGACTGCCGCCGCTGCTTCGGCACCCGACGTCGGGGGCGGACAAAACCAATATTCAGCACGGCATCCGAGGCGTTGAACGTGCCAGTCCAATCCGACGGACTGGAAGCCCTGGCGCACGCCGTCGGTCCATTTTTGTGCGAGTGGCACCATGCGTTCGAAGTCCTCGGCGCGGAGCGTCGACGAAAGCGTTGCGCGCACTGCCGCGAGAGACAGCGCATTCCCTGTGAGTGTTCCACCGATACCCGAAACATCGACATCGTCTCCGCCAAGTATCGACTCGAGAGTCGCCGCAACGTTGCCGGACATTCCGTACGCAGCAGAGGGCATTCCCCCGCCGATCGGCTTGCCGATCACGAAGAAGTCGGGCTCGAGTCCCCACTCGACCGTGCAGCCCCCCGGGCCCGCGCAAATCGTGTGCGTTTCGTCGATGACCAGAAGTGTTCCGGTTGAGCGCGTCAGACGTCGAACCTCGTCGAGGTAACCCGGCTTTGGCAGGACAATTCCGATGTTCGTCAGGGCCGGTTCCATCAAGACGCACGCGACGTCGCCGTCGGCCAACGCGCTCTCGAGGGCCGCGACGTCGTTGAACGGCACGACCTTCGTCGTCAGGGCGGGGTCGACTTGCGGACCGATCGCGCCGGGGCGGCTGACCACGTCACCTCCGGGCCCGAGAATCGCAAGCGTCTCGTCGACGGTGCCGTGATAGCACCAATCCATGACGCAGATCTTCGGACGGCCGGTCAACATTCGCGCCAATCGCAGGACGAACCGATTGGCGTCCGTCGCCGACAAGGCCATCTGCCACTTCGGAAGACCGAAGCGCCGGGCCAGCTCATCGGCGACCCAGGTCGCGTCCGCTGACGGAAGCATCGTCGTGATGCCCCGCTTGGCCTGGGCATGCAGGGCGTCGGCCACTGCCGACAGCCCGTGACCGGTCATTGCGCCCGTGTCACCCAGACAGAAATCGTCGTACTCGATTCCGTCGACGTCGACGAAACGGCTACCCGTCGCAGACGCAACGGTCAGAGGGAACGATCCGGGCCATCTCGTCATCCACGGCATCGGCACCCCCGAGAGGAGGCTCCGCGAGGCTTCGTGCGCGAGTTCGGCCGAGCGAGGGTGCAACTCTTCGAACAACTTCGCTTCTTCGGCTCGAAGCCTGGCAAGCCGGCTGCGGTCGATGTGCATGGATCCAAACTACTCATCGTCACGAAGAGCGAATCGGCAATCAGGGGTCACCCGCGACGCCCCGCAAAAGTCCGTATTGTTGCTGCGGGAACCTCGATGACCGTCACCAACTCTGCATCCATCAACTCCGATCGGCTGTTACGCCGTCTCGACGCGCTCGCCGAAATCGGTTCGACGGGGGACGGAGGGTGCTGTCGTCTCGCTCTCACGGATGACGACAAGGCAGGTCGCGACCTCGTCGTCTCGTGGATGCGGGACCTCGACCTCGACGTCGTTGTCGATGCCGTTGGCAACATCTTCGGCACGTGGTTAGTCGGAAGCGGCTCGCCGGTCATGACCGGCTCGCACATCGATACGGTCCGAACCGGCGGAAAATACGACGGGAATTACGG
>JBEDFW010000050.1:0-11027 GCA_041174985.1 Actinomycetota bacterium
GTCGGGATCGAGTCGAAGTTGTGTTCGACCGGCGGGTTCGACGTCATCCACTCGAGCGAGCGAGCGTCCCACGGATCGAGCGGAGCGATGGCCACCTTCTTCGACTTGTGCGTGTAAATGATGTTGAGGATGAAGAGGAGCACGCCGACGGCCAGGATCAGCGAACCGATCGAGGCGATCATGTTCCAGAAGCCGAGGTTGAAGAAACCTTCACCGGCGCGGGCCTCGGTCCAGACCTGCATACGACGGGGCTGGCCCTGCAGACCGAGAATGTGCATCGGGCCGAACGTCATGTTCATACCGATGACCATGAGCCAGAAGTTCCACTTGCCCAGACCTTCGTTGAGTTGCTTGCGGAAGATCTTGGGCCACCAGTAGTAGAACCCGGCGAAGAGACCGAAGATCGCTCCACCGAACAACACGTAGTGGAAGTGAGCGACGATGTAATACGTGTCGGTCTGCTGGGTGTCGCTCGGGGCCACCGAGTGGGTGACGCCGGAGAGGCCACCGATGGTGAACTGCACCACGAGGCCGATGGCGAAGAGCATCGGAGTGGCGAAGGTGAGCTTGCCGCCCCACATGGTCATGACCCAGTTCACGATCTTCACGCCGGTCGGTACGGCGATGGCCATGGTGGCGAGCGAGAACACCGCGACCGACACCGGTCCGAGGCCGGAGGCGAACATGTGGTGAGCCCACACACCCCAACCGACGAATCCGATGGCAGCGCCGGAAAGGGCCACGATCGGGTAACCGAAGAGCGGCTTCTTGGAGAAGACCGGGATCACTTCGGACACGATGCCGAAGGACGGCAAGATGAGGATGTACACCTCAGGGTGACCGAAGATCCAGAAGAGGTGCTGCCACAACAGTGGGTCGGCACCGGCCGACACGTCGAAGAACGTGGCGTCGAACGACCGCTGGAACGAGAGCAAGAAGAGCGCCACGGTGATGACCGGGATGGCGAACAACAGCAAGAACTGCACGACCAACACCATCCAGGTGAAGATCGGCATGCGCATGAGCTTCATGCCCGGCGCTCGCATGTTGAGAATGGTCACGATCAGGTTGATGGCACCGGTCAACGACGCGATACCGGTGATCTGCAGACCGAGCACCCAGAAGTCGATGCCGTGACTCGGCGAGAACAGAGTGCTCGAGTTCGGCGCGTACATGAACCAGCCACCGTCGGCTGCTCCACCGAGGAACCACGACGTGTTGAGGAAGATTCCGCCGAAGAGCCAACACCAGAAACCGAAGGCGTTGATACGGGGGAAGGCCACGTCACGGGCACCGATCTGCAACGGGACGAGATAGTTGGCGAAGGCCGACACCATGGGCATCACGAAGAGGAACACCATCGTCGTGGCGTGCATCGTGAACATCTGGTTGTACTGGTCGGCGCTGAGGACCTTGCCCTCGGGGCCCATGAGCTGCAGACGGATGAGCAGCGCCTCGACACCACCCATGATGAAGAACACGAAGGACGCGACGCCGTACATGATGCCGAGCTTCTTGTGGTCGACCGTGACCAACCAGTCCTTCCAGGAGGAGGACGCGGCGGGCCGCTTGAAGACACCGAGAGCTTCGCTCGGCTTCACCACAGTGGGTGCGCCGGCGATCGCTACTTCGGCGGAGGGACGTTCGATGATGGCCATCTTCGTGTTCTCCTGTTACTTCCGCTCGAGCAAATAGGCGATGAGTGCGTCGATCTGATCCTCGGTGAGGCCGAGAGCCGGCATACCGCGGTAACGGCCGTCGGTTTCCTGCAACTTGGTCGGATCGGCGTACATGGGCTTCTTCTCCGGCGCGTTACGCAGCCATTCACGGAGATCCTTCTGATTCAGACATCCCTCGGAGACGCCAGCCAGATACTTGGCGCCGAACTCTTCGGGCTTCGCGTTCCAGACGTCGTCACGACACTGAGCGCTGAGCAGATCCCACGCCGCACCGGCGAAGGTGTTACGAGTCATGAGGTGGGTGAGGTTGGGTGCCGCACCCGACACGACGTACTGCTCGGGAGCCGAGACGATGAGACTGCCGTCGGAGTTGGCGATGCCGTTCACCTGGTGGCATCGCGAGCACTGCGAGATGAACACCGATTCACCTTCAGCGGCGAGAGTTCCCTCGGCCGGCGGCGTGTAGGGCTTCAACTGGTTGGCGACCCACGCGTCGAAATCGGGGCGGCTCAACACGACGGTCTCCATGCGCATGTAGGCGTGTGACAGACCACAGAACTCGGTGCACTGACCGGCGTAAATACCCGGTGTCGATCCCTCGAGGCGCAGCGGATGCACACGACCGGGAACGCCGTCCTTCTTGCCGTTCAACTTCGGAATCCAGTACGAGTGGATCACGTCGCGACTGGTGACGCGCAGCAGGACCTTGGTGTCCTCGGGAATGACGAGCTGACCCGATGTCACGATCGGCGCCGAGATTCCGTACTGGTCGGCGTTGTCGCCGTTGGCCGGATAGTCGTACTCCCACCACCACTGCTGACCGGTGACGTTGATGATCATCTCGGTGTCCTTCGTCTCGGCCAGATCGAAGATCGTGCCGGCCGTGGGAATCGCCACACCGATGAGGATGAGGACCGGGATCACCGTGAGGGTGATCTCGACCACCGGCTTGCCGTGCGTCTGCTCGGGAATCGACTGACCACGGTCGCGATAGCGGAAGATCGCCCAACCAATGGCGAGGAACACGATCACACCGACGATGCCGGCCACGAGGAACACCGGCTGCTGGAGATTGTCGATCATCTCCGAATTGGGGCCGGCTGGCTGCCACGTGTCCTGGGGCGCGTCCTTGGCACATCCGGCCAGGGCCAGCAGTCCGAGTCCGGCAGCGAAAACACCCATCCAACGTCGACGAGAATTCGTCTTCATCACATCTCCAGGTCGTTCGGCTGTTTCGTTCATCTCTGGTCTATCCATCACGGCACCACGACACTGAGTCGAGCGGACGAGACACCGGGCACGGTGATCTCGAACGGTTCGTCACTGGCGAAGGACGGCTGCGGGATCACGACCGTGACCGATTGCTGTCCACCCTTTTCGACCTTGCTGGTGCAAGCCTCGAGGAGAGTTTCCTTCTCGACTCCGTCACCCAGGTCTTCGACGACCTTGCCGTAGGAGAGCACCATGCGGCGAGGCTCGTCGGTCTCGTTCACGAAGACGATCGTCGACGCGTTGGCCCGCTGGATGTAGAGCTCGGTCTGGGGCTCGGGGTATCCGGCGACTTCGGCGACGAGTTGACCGTCACGCAGGGTCACGGTCGCCAAGACGTTGCTCTTGGCGGCCACCGAGCGCGAGGCCTTCTTGTCGGAGTACTCCTTCTCCTCGGTGCAACCGCGGTGAGCGAAGTGATCTTCCTCCGCCGCTTCGGTGAGCTGTTCGCGCTCACCGTCGAGAGCGGTCGCCACTCCGGCGCCGGCCAGTGCGACGAGCACCACTCCGCACACGGCGCCGACGATTCGACGACTCACGTTGCGACGGAAGGCGAGGAGAGTTCCGAACGTGAGAACGAGGGCCGCCGCCACTCCGAAGACGGCCACACCAGCCGACTTCTCGAGCGAGAGCATGAGCCGCGAGAACGAGAGCACGATGACGGCGAGGAGCAAGGCTCCGGCCACCGGCAACTCGAGCGGATGCACGATGTAGTCACGAATCTTGGTGTTGTACGCCGCGTCGGACGAACCGCGCTCGGCCCAGTTCTGAACCATCCACTCGCCGAGCATGGCGATGGTGAGAGCCACACCGACTTTGAAGATTCCGGGTGACGAGATGAGACCGACCACGAGGAACCCGATCGAGATCGCGGTCCCGAGCGGCCACAGGCTCTGACGCGGGCTGCGCTGCGAAGCAGCCGACGACGCATGGGCGGCGGTGTCGGTCGAGAGAACGTGACCGTCACGGGTGAACGAAGCGATCGCCCCCATGAAGATGAGCGCCGTGGCGAGGAAGAACAAGGCGACCGAACCGAGCGCGCTGTTTCCCGAAATCATCCAGAGCACAGCGGCAGCGATCGAGAGGCCACCGAGGCCGTAGAAGAGTTTGGAGCTGGAGGTGATCATCACGGCCGCATCCTCACTTCTGCACGTAAACGACGAACCACAAGGCGGTGAAAGCCGCCGTGAGGAAGTACCAATACAAAGCGTTGGCCGACACGATGGCGACATCGGAACGACCTCGACCGAGGTAGCGGAACGTCGCCACCGCGGTGTACACCAGACCGGCGATCACGAGGAACGCCATGGTGCCGGTGAGTGCGTAGAACATGGTGTGGAACGCGCCGTCACGAACTCCGACTCCCATGTCGGTCCAGATGAAGATCTGCGCGTTGAGCGCTGCGAGGCCCATCAGCATCGTCATGCCGAGTGCCATGCCGGCGTGCGTACGGTCGTCGCGCTTGGCCGAGTAGACCGCCCACTGAGCCATGATGCAGACGACGCAGAAGGCGATCAGCATCATGTTGGCGGCCACTTCGGGGACCACGACGTCGGCCGGCATCCAGTCCTTGATGAGACCGCGACGGTCGGATTCGCGCACCGGCGCATCGGCGCGGAACTGCAGCCACACCGACAACATTCCGCCGATGAGCATCACACCGGCCGCCGAAGCGAGCGCCGTGGCGACGAACAATTGGCGGCGCGGAGCCGGTTGCGGGGCGGGGGGCAGCGCGTGCATCAGCCAACCTTCCCAGTCGAGCCGTTCTTCATGTCGGCGAGCGGATATTCGGAACCGACCACGACCAATTCGGCGAAGTTGTCGGCCGGAGGCGGCGACGACGTGGCCCATTCGAGAGTCGTGCCGTTCCAGGGATCGTCACCAGCCGGTTCACCCTTGGCGAACGAGCGGGCGGCGAGCGCCACGAAGGCAAGGCTGGCGAGCAACATCGACGCGAAACCGAGTGTGGTGAGCACGTTCCACAGTTCCTGCGGACCGCTGTAGGAGAAACCGTCGAGAACGCCGGCTGGCTGATCGGCGAATCCGGCGATCATGTACGGGAGCGAACCGGCGGCGGTACCGACGAAGGCCAGGAGCGCCAACGGAATCGCCGCCTTGTCGGAGATCCGACGACCCCACAACTTCGGTCCCCAGTACGCCACACCACCGAAAGCGAGCATCGCCGTGCCGAAGGTGACGGCGACGTACGACCCCGCTTCGAAGATCGTTCCGCCGAGTCCGGCGTCCTCGACGGCGTAGAGAACGTGCGATGCCGCGCCGAGAAGGATCATGAGCACTCCGAACAGACCGAACACGAGCGGTGACGCCAACCGCGGCTTGCCCGACTTGAGCGTGAGCATCACCGACGCCAGCACACCCAGCAGTCCGAGCAACGGAATCACGTTGAACAATCCGAACGGAAGTAGGTCGGACAACTTGTCGGCTGCGTCGTCGAGGAACGACGTTCCCTCCCAGGGAAGCGTCACGGTCGACTGCACCGAGGCCGCGAGCACGGCGACCGCGACCACACCGAGTGCGACGTTGCCGGCCGCGCGCTGAGCGAGGCGCGTGCCGTTCATGACCGGCACCATGTCGAGAACGAATCCGAGAACCGGAATCGCCAACACGTAGGTGAAGGGCTGTGACAAGGCCCAGCCGACCCATTCGTTGACGCCGTAATTGCCACCGAATCCGATCCGCGAATAACGATGGTCGACGTACAGGTAGATCGTGGTGCCGATCACGCCCGGAAGAGCCATGAGCAAGGCGATCGAACCGACGAACGACGCCCACGAGAACATGGGCGCTCGCAGAAGCCCCATGCCTGGGGCACGCGAGGTGAGGGCCGTGGTGGCAACCGACAGTGCGACCATCGCAACGCCGAGGTGCATGACCACAGTCGACGCGAGGTACAGATCGACCATCTCGGCTTCACCACCACCGGGACCGCCGTTGGCGATGATCGACGCGATCGCCAGACCGATGCCCGTGAACCACAGCCAGAAACCTCCGGCCGCTGTCCGAGCGAGTGCGATCGATCGCGCTCCGAGCTGCAACGGCACGATGGCGACGACCAGACCGATGACCATCGGTACGACGCCGCCGTACGTGAGAAGTAGTCGAGCGGCCGCGAGCACTTGCGACGCGGCTGCATCGTCGAGCAACTGATAGCCCTCGGCGTCGATGCGCTCGAAAGCAACGAGTACCGCGAGGACGAGTCCGGCGAGGAACCCGACGAAGCCGGACCCGACGAAGAGTCGTCCGACGACTTTGTGATCAGCCGAGGTGAGCCACGCCGCCACCGCGGGGGTGGCAGGGGCCTCAGCCGCCGACTGCGTTTGGATGGAGGTCATACCACTGGGCTCGCTTCACACGCGACGGGGCAGCGCGAGCTGCCCGAGGGGTCTTGGTTGTGCGGACAAAATCCGAAGTCGACATTACCTACTTCTCCCTGCTCAGGCCGAAATCCCGAACATTCACAAGAGCACACGAACGGGTGTCACACGCTGGGAGATCAGTGGTCGAGACGCCCCGCGGCGAGGGTCTCAGATCCCGTGTTCGATCATGACGTCGGCGGCCATGGCCACGAACAACAACGTCACGTACGTGATCGAGAAAGCGAAGAGTCGCATCGACCGGGCGGGGGTGGGCTGGCGGCCCAGTCCGATGGTGCCGGCCACGAAGGCCGCGTTGAGCACGATGGCGGCCGCGAGGTAGAGAATCCCCAGGTCAGCGACGGGTCCGAGGGCGATGGTGACCGCCGCCAGGACCACGGTGTACCCCACCATCTGGCGGATCGTCTCGTCGAGGGTGGTCACGGTCGGCAACATCGGGACCTGGGCGGCCCGATAGTCGTCGGCGTGCCGGATCGCCAGCGCCCAGAAATGGGGCGGGGTCCACAAGAAAATGGCGATGAACAGGAGAAGTGGCTCCCAACCGAGGGAATCCTGGACCGCTGCCCAGCCCACCAGCACCGGCACCGCCCCGGCCGCCCCGCCGATCACGATGTTCTGGCGGCTCGTCCGCTTGAGCCACAAGGTGTAGACGAACACGTAGAAAAGAGTGGCCGAGAGGGCCAACACCGCCGACAACAGATTCGCCCCGGCCCACAGCACGGCAAAAGCCGCCACTTGCAGGGCCAACGCGAACACCAAGGCGCCCCGGGGCTGCACCAACCCTGTCACGAGGGGCCGATTCTTGGTCCGCTCCATCAGCCGGTCGATGTCACGGTCGACGACCATGTTGATGGCATTGGCGCCACCGGCGGCCAGGGTTCCGCCGAGCAAGGTGACGAGAACCAGACCCCAGGACGGCCATCCCTTCTCGGCGAGAACCATGGTCGGCACCGTGGTGATGAGAAGCAGTTCGATGATGCGCGGCTTGGTGAGGGCGATGTACCCCCCGATCACCGATCGCGGTGCTCGTCGTGAGCCGTGCGCCGACACTCCGCCGGGCGCCAGCCGCGACGGCACGAGGGGACGAGCACCACCAGACATCACTCCGATCGTACGGGGGTGCGAAAGACCCCACCAACCGTGACAATGGCAATGTGCAGATCGAGTGCGTGACTCCCGTCGCCGGCGCTCCGTCCACCATCGAGCGACCGGCGATCGACGAATCAACCGAGGTCGCGCCAGATTCTCCGTGGGTCGTGCTCGTCTGGAACGACCCGATCAATCTCATGAGCTACGTGACCTTCGTGCTGCAGAAGCTCTTCGGCTACAGCCTGCAGAAGGCGACCGAACTCATGCTCGACGTTCACTACAAGGGCAAAGCCGTCGTGAGCAGCGGAACTCGCGAGAAAGCCGAGATGGACGTCTTCCACCTGCACGAGCACGGATTGTGGGCAACCATGCAAAAAGATGGCGGACCGAACAACGGCGGTTCATCAGGCGGCGCGTCGTGATTCGACGTCGACGTCGTGCCGTGCGTCGAACGAGCACCGGATTCGTGCTCGACCTCGATGCCGACGAGATCCGACTCGTACGGCGGCTGATCGGCGAGATCCGCCAGTTGATCACCGACGGCGCCAGTGACGATCCGAAACTGCAACGTCTCTTTCCGCCGGCCTACTCCGACGACGAAGCGGGGGAGACCGAGTACCGACGATTGATGCGCGACGAGCTGGTCGCCAGTCGAGTGGCGGCGATCGACGCAGTGGAATCGGTGCTGGCGGCGTCCGAGAACCCTGCGGTCCCGGGGACGAACTCGCGTGTGGTGTTCGACGGGGCCGGGCTCGAGGCCCTGGCCACCAGCCTGAACTCGGTGCGCCTGGTCCTCGGATCGCTGCTCGGAATCAGCGACGAGAACGACGAGCCCGACGTCCCCGAGTTGGCCCTCTACCACTTCTTGTCGTGGATGCTCGATGGCGTGGTGGAAGCCCTCATGACCTCGGGTTCGTGACCCCGTCTCGATGTCGAAGTGTCGTCGTTGAGCCCCGCCGGTAGAGTGGGGAACCTCTCAGCAGGACAAGTACCTAGCCCCCATCGTCTAGTGGCCTAGGACACCACCCTTTCAAGGTGGCGGCACGGGTTCGAATCCCGTTGGGGGTGCCAAGAAGTTTTTGGTCTCGTGGTGAAGTTGGAGTTCACGCCGGCCTGTCAAGCCGGAGGTCGCGGGTTCGAGTCCCGTCGGGACCGCCAGTACGTCCGATTCGTCGGACGTGCACGGTCGAGTAGCTCAGTTGGCAGAGCACACGCCTGAAAAGCGTGGGGTCACCGGATCGACGCCGGTCTCGACCACCAGTGTCGTCTCCCCGAACAGCCGGGAGTCAGTCGTCAGTTCGAGGTGTGCCGCTGACGCGCTTCGCGCAGCAAGAATTCCTGCGCCACGGTGGCCACGTGCGATCCGTCGAGATCGAAGATGTGTCCGATCGACAGGCCACGACTGCGCGTGAGCGAATGACACGTGAAGTCGTGCAGATGCCAGTGATCGGCGCGCATGGGACGGTGGAACCACACCGTGTGATCGAGACTCGCTCCGTAGTAGTTGCCGTGCGGATCGGGGTCGACGGCGCGCACCGGATGGGTTCGATCGACCGACTCCGAGGGAAGGTCGTCACTCAGATACGTGAAAGCACAGCGGTGGATCAACTGCTTGGCCGGATCGAGCGGATCACCGATCGGCTCGACGATGCGGAACCAACCCATGCTGCGACCGGCACCCTCGCGGCCGTCGTTCGGCATGGCGGACGGATCGATCGCCCGACGGTCGAACACTTCCGACCACGACGAGTTCTCCACCGACTCGGGAGCCGGAACACCGTCGGGAAAGCGGATGGTCTGCACGTCAGGGCTCTCTTCGGGAGCCTGGAACGAAGCTTCGAGGTTGAGGATCGCCCCCACGGTCTGACGAGCCACGACTCGACGAGTGCAGAAACTCTTGCCGTTACGGATGCGATCGACTTCGTAGCGCACGGGCTCGGCGGTGTCGCCACGACGGATGAAGTAGGCGCGCATGGAGTGCGGTTCCATGTCGGCCTCCACCGTCGCCGCGCTGGCGCGCAGCGCCTGAGCGACGATGTGGCCACCGTACAAACCGCCCCACGGGTACTGACGACCGGCACCGACGTACGTGTCGGGGCCGTGATGCTCGAGATCGAAGAGCTGGGCGATGGTCACCGGATCAGGCTACGCACGACAGCGCTCGTCAACTCGCGTGAACGATGACCACCGGCCCGCGACTGCGGTGCGCGACTGCCGTCGACGTCGATCCGAGGAGAACCGACGCGAGAAGACTGTGGCTCTTCGACGCCACGACGACGATGTCCTGCGGACCGGCCTCCTCGGTGAGCACGTCGGCAGCCGATCCCTCGACCGCGTTGGCGTCGATGTGTGTCCCGTGCGGACCTTCGAGACGTTCCTTTTCGCGTTCCACCATCTGTTTCGCATCGCGCAGAAGAGCGAGTCGCAACTCTTCGACGCCCGGTCCCATCATCATTCCGGCTTCGGGAATCATCGCTTGATACGGGTAGTGCCATGCGGTGACCACTTCGAGCGGCCGATGCAGACAGGTGGCGAGCGAGAGCGCCCACTCGGCGGCTTGACGCGAGCGGGACGATCCGTCGACACCGACGACGACCTTGCCCGCCACCGCCCGATTGGCCGATTCGGGAACGAGCATCACCGGCTTCTTGGCTCGGTGAGCGACGGCGTAACTGACCGAGCCCATGACGAGACCGTGCGTGGCACCCACACCTCGCGTGCCGAGCACGATCGCGGCCGTGTCCTCACTCGCGCGAAGTATCGCCGCCGCCGGCGCACCCTGGTCGATGAAGGTCTCGACGGGAAGCTTCGGGAACTCGTGCTTCACGCGGTCGGCGAGTTCGCTCATCATCGACTTGTGCCGCATGTCGATCTCGTGCACCTCCTGCGAACTGAGAGCAGGAAGTGCGTATCCGGCACTCATACCGATACCGACCATCGCCGGTAGTGAATAGCTGGTGAGCAGACGCAGGGGACGACCGGTCGCGGTCGCCAATTCGGCCGCCCAATGGACGGCCAACTCGGCGTTCTTCGAGCCGTCGTAGCCAGCGAGGATCGGTCGGGTGTCCGTAGCGTCGGCGATCAGTTGCGGAAGGGTCGAGTCCATGGACTCATCGTGTCGAGAACCGTTCCGACTTCGGACTGACGAACGTCCTGCACGGAGCTGACGGACGTACCGACGCCGTCGATGGATCAGGAGCCGAAGGCGAAACCGAGGTCGGGCGCCGTCAGCATCGGAACGAACGGGATACCACGTCGTGCAGCCATGTCGGCACACGTACCACCGCGATCGACGATGACGGTGATGAACACCACCGTGGCGCCGAATGCATCGACGGCATCGACGGCTTCCATGATGCTCGTGCCTCGTGTGACGGTGTCTTCGGTGATCACCACACGGTCACCAGGTCGCAGAGCACCAGCGATTCGTCCGGTGACACCGTGATCCTTGGCTTCCTTACGGACGCTGAAGCTCCGCAGCGAGCGACCACGGGTGGCGCCGACGGCGGCGATTCCGTAAGCGACCGGATCGGCTCCCATGGTGAGCCCACCGATCGCCGTCGCATCGGCCGGCACGAGTGACAACGCGACGTCG
>JBEDFW010000051.1:0-13691 GCA_041174985.1 Actinomycetota bacterium
CGTACGAGAAACCCCAGCGCTCGCGACGGGCGACCAGATCCTCGACCAATTTGGCCGGCGGTCCGACCAAAGCGAAGGGCGTGGCCTCGACTTGCTCGGCCGACACGCCGAGCATCTGGGAGATGCCGTCGGCGGCACCCCGGGCATCATCGGTGACGTTCACCAGGAACGCGCGAATGTTCATCTCGATGTCGTTCCAACGATCGCCGGCGGCGTTGCGCACGATGGCGACCTTCTCGTCGACCATCTCGGCGGTCATGGTGTCGAACACCGACGCCCCGATCACTCCAGCGGCCATGGTCGCATTGATGCCCACGATGTCGGCTTCTCGTGCGGCGATCGACAACACCCGCTTTCCTCCGCCACCGATGAGAATCGGCGGGCAGGGAGCCTGGACGGGCTTGGGCAAGCCGTTGTGGGCCGAAATCGAATAGTGCTCACCGGAGAACGAGAAGGGCTCGGCACCCATCAAGCCCTTGATGACGGCCAGCCCTTCGACGAAGCGATCGATGCGCACCTTGGCGCTGTCGTAGGGAATGCCCGACTGCTCGTAGTCGGCAATCATCCAGCCGGCACCGAGACCGATCTCGACTCGACCGTTCGAGAGCACGTCCATGGTTGCCAGTTCCTTGGCCAGAACGAGTGGGTGCTTGTAGTCGTTGTCCCACACGAGTGCACCGATGCGCAACGTCTCGGTCACTGCTGCAGCCGCCGTGAGAGCCGGCACCGGTGCGAGTTGGTCGTCGAAGTGATCGGGCATCGTCAGTGTCGAATAGCCGAGACTCTCCACGCGACGCGCCAGCTCCGTCCAGCCTCTGCCTGACATCGAACCGTTGGCCTGAACTCCGAATCGGAAAGGACGCACCTGAGAAGCCATGCCGAGACGGTAGTTGGTGACCGCTCGACGGTCGAACCGAGCAGTACCTTGGAAGGCATCGTGCGCTTCGTCAGTTGGTCGATTCGTCTGGGGCTTCTCGTGGTCGCCAGCGCTCTGCTGCTGACGGCCGTGATCGTGGGCGCGTCGCCACGTGTGTGGCAGATGGCCAACGCGCACGACGAGATCCCGGTGGCGCTTCCACCGGTCGAGGACATCGCGCAGCGCTCCTACGTGTACGACTCCAAGGGCAACGAGATCGCGATCTACGAGCTCGAGAACTCCCAGCCGGTGTCGATCGAGCAGATCCCCGACGACGTGATCGCGGCGGTGTTGGCCGTCGAGGACCGCGAGTTCTATCGCCACAAGGGAGTCAACGTCCGCAGCCTCTTCCGCGCCTCGTTGTCGAACTTCGAGGGTGGCGCGCGTCAGGGAGCGTCCACCATCACCCAGCAGGTCGTGAAGGTCGACTATCTCGCCGGTCTCGAGCGCGACGGTCGCTACAAGATTCTCCAGATCATCTATGCCCTGCGACTGGAGAAGGAGCGTTCGAAGGAAGAGATCCTCGAGCGCTATCTCAACACGATCTATTTCGGCAACAACTCCTATGGCATCCAGGCCGCCTCCGAGGTGTACTTCGGCAAGTCGGTCGAGAATCTGACTCTGGTGGAAGGTGTCTTCCTCGCCGGACTCATCCAGGCGCCGTCGAGTTACGACCCCATTCGCCGACCCGAGCCGAGTCGTCGCCGCTTCGTGGAAGTCCTCGATGCGATCGTCGACGAAGGACTCATGACGCGGCTCGACGCCGATGCCGTGATCGAGTGTCTGGTGCCGCGTGAGGCGGCGAGCGAGGCCGAACAGACGGCGCTCGACGCACGGTGCGCAGGGAGTTGGCAGATTCCCGAACTCGTGCAAGCACGTCCGGAGGAGACGATCGCCCGAACCCACTTCAGCGAAGAGGTGAAGGCCTTCTTGCTCAATCGAAGTGACATCTTGGGAGACACGTACGAGGAGCGCTACTACCGGCTGTTCCGCGGCGGTCTGAAGATCTTCACCACCCTCGATCCCGACGTGCAGGTGGCGGCCGAGTACGCCAAGACGACCCAACTCCCCGCCAACGCGGCCGGAGTCGAAGCGGCCGTCGTGACACTCGATGCCCAGACCGGAGCGGTACGCGCCATGGTGGGAGGCCGACCCTTCGAAGCCGGTCGCAACGAAGTCAACCTCGCCTTGTCGACCCGTCAGACGGGTTCGAGCATCAAGATGTTCATTCTCGCCGCCGCCGTGCAGGCCGGTGTGCAGAACGACGACCTACTCGACGGGGTCCGACCGTGTGTCCTTCCCAATCCCGACGATCCGCAGAATCCCTTCGTGATCGAAACCGGTGTGAGCCGTTCGCTCGGCCCGGTCGACGAGATGACCTGGTTCTCCATCAACTGCGCTTACGCCCGACTGTCACTCATGGTCGGGCTCGACCGCGTCGTCGACACCACGTACCGGATGGCGCAGAGTTCCTATCTCTTCGCCGGACAATCGGTTCTCGAACGCGAACCGATTCGCCCCTACGCGAGTTTCGCGACGGGAGCGAACGAGATGAGTGCTCTCGACATGGCGGCCGGTGCACAGACATTGGCCAACGGAGGCGTCCACGAGGAGCCGTATTTCATCGAGCGCATCGACGGACCGAGTGGAACCATCTACCAACACGAATCGACGGGGGAGGAGGTGCTCACACCCGACGCGGCGGCGCGCACGACGGCGATTCTCGAAGGTGTCATGACCGAGGGAACCGCGCGTCGCAGTGCACTCGACGGCCGAGTCTCGGCTGGCAAGACCGGCACGCAGGACAACAACACCAATGCGTGGTTCGTCGGATACACGCCCGAACTCGTGACGGCGGTCTGGGTCGGTCACCCCGATCTGTATCTGCCGATGGAGGACATCCCCGAGTTCGTGGCCGTCGGAGTCGATCGTGTTCAAGGAAGCACGTTTCCGGCTGCGATCTGGAAGGCGACCATGGATGCCGCGTTGACCGGTCGACCGGCGACCACCTTCGTGATTCCACCTCCCAATGCGCGCGAGGGGATGCGACTGTTCCTTCCTGAAGTCGACTGCCCGGTCGCCGTCGTCACCACGACGACGCCTCCCGACACGTCGAGTGATGCGGAGCCGCCGGCCACCGACCCGACCACCGGCGAAACGATTCCCACCACGTCGACGTCGACGACCACCAGTACATCGACTACTTCGACGACCACGACCACGCTGCCGGGTCAGGTCGTGTTCGATTTCTCGACCACGGTCCCGCGGGGCGTGGTCGACCCCACGTGGCCGGTCCCGACGCTCGTGCCGAGTGAGTTCGACGTCGAACGTTGCGCCACGGCTCCGACCGCACCACCCGACTGACCGGTCGGCCCACCTGGCTAAGGTTCGTCGGTGGACCTGGTCGGCATGCTCGCCTTGCAAGGGCTCGACACCGCGCTGGAACAGGCGGTTCACGCCCGAGATCGGTTGCCGGCTTCGCTCGAAGCACGGGCTGCGGATGCGCAGGTATCGGCGATCGAATCCGACCGGAAGCGGATCATGTCGATGAACGACGACGTCCAGGCCGAACTCGACCGCATCGAATCCGAATCGGACGACATCGGTCGGGCTCGGGAGCGACTCGAACGACAGTTGAAGACGATCATCTCCCCGCGCGAAGCCGAGGCGATCCAACACGAGTTGCAGACCCTCTCCGCCCGTCGTAACGAGTTGGACGATCGCGGTATCGAATTGTTGGAAGCATCCTCGGCGGCCGATGAAGAACTCGCTGCTCTCGATGTGTCTTGGCAGATGGCTCGGGGTGCGGCCACGGCGGCTCGTGACCGCGCCGACCTCGCCGAGAGAGAGGCCGATGACGACATCGAGCGACGTCGAGCCGAACGGGCGGTCGTCGCCGAGGGACTCGACGCAACGACGCGCGCCGAATACGACCGACGTCGTGCGGCGTTCGGCGGAATCGCGGTGGCCACCATCGTCCACGGTTCGTGCACCGCGTGCCACATGGAGCTGTCGGTGGCCGAAACCGACGGGATCAAGCGTCTGCCCGAGGGTGCTGTTCCCGAATGTCCGCATTGTGCCCGCATCCTCGTACGGTGAACACGTGCTCTTCTGGTTCGTCGGTACCGCGGTTCTCGGAGTGTGGGCAGTCTTCCGTGACCCACGGTTCGATCATCGGCTGCTGATCATCGGTGTTCTGGCCCCCGACGTGATCGACGGGATCTGGGGTGGTGCTCGAGCTTTTCATTCGGTCGTCACGATCGTTGCCGTCCTCGTGCTCGTGATGATCGCAACCGCTGGTCGACGCCCGATCCGTCGCCGCCTCCTGGCTCTTCCGATCGGTGCCTTCGTCCACCTGATCGTCGACTTCGCTTTCACCGATACCGCCACCTTCTGGTGGCCGGTCACCGGTCTGTCCTTCGATGGCGCTCGCCTGCCGGTCGTCGAACGCGGATGGTGGAACGTTCTTCTCGAAGTGGTGGGCATCGTGTTGTGTGTCGTCGCCTGGAAACGATTCGGTCTCGCCGATCCGACACGCCGACGAGAGTTCGTGCAGCGTGGTGTGCTGACGGAGTCGTGACATGAACGGTGAGATCGTTCTCGTTCGTCACGGTCGCACGGCTCTGAATGCCGCCGGCCGACTGCAAGGTCGAGTCGACGAGCCACTCGATGCTCTCGGTCTCGAACAGGCGACGCGAGTGGCCACCCGCCTGAAGGGTCTGCTCTCCGACGACGATCTGGTGGTGAGCAGTCCGCTCGTTCGCGCCCGAGCCACCGCTGACGCCATCGGGCGATCGGTCGAAGTCGACGAACGATGGATCGAGATGTCGTACGGAGTGTTCGATGGTGTGCCGCAAGCCGATGTGGCTCCAGCCGTCTGGACGGCCTGGCGAGCCGACCCGCACTTCGCGCCCGACGGGGGAGAATCGCTGGCCGCGGTCACCGAGCGAGTTCATGCGGCGTGTGACGAATTGCGTGACCGGGCTCAGGGCAGGCGGATCGTCGTGGTCAGTCACGTCTCACCGATCAAGGCCGCCATCGCCTGGGCGCTCGGAACCGATCCGTCCACGAGTTGGCGCATGCATCTCGACACGGCAGCCATCACCCGGATTTCGGTGTCCTCTCGCGGGGTGGCATTGGTGTCTTTCAACGAGACCCACCACCTTTCCGTCGGCACCGATCGGTGACGTCGACGTTGACTACAGTCGTTCCGTCAGACACATCCGTGAGAGAAGGAACGCCATGCCCGAAGCAGTCATCGTCGCCACCGCCCGCAGTCCGATCGGTCGAGCTCATAAGGGTTCGCTCACCAGCTTGCGCACCGACGACATGGCCGCGCAGATCGTGCGCGCCCTCATGGCCAAAGTGCCCCAGGTGAAGGGTTCCGACGTCGAAGACCTCATCATGGGTGTGGGCCAGCCCGCTGGTGAGGCGGGTTTCAACCTCGGACGGATCGTGGCCTTGCTCGCCGGCATTCCCGAGGCACCCGGCGTGACCGTGAACCGTTACTGCTCGTCGTCATTGCAGACGATTCGCATGGCCGCTCATGCCATCAAGGCCGGAGAGGGAGATTGCTTCATCGCCGCTGGTGTGGAAGCAGTGAGTCGCTACGGATCGGGTGCGAGTGACACGGCGCCGAACGCGATCTTCGGCGAGCCCGGTGAACGCAGCAAGTTGCGCTCGGCGGGTGGCCAGCCGGTCTGGACCCCGCCGGCGGGTCTGTCCGATGCGTACATCGCCATGGGTCAGACAGCCGAGAACGTGCGCGAAGTCGAAGGTGTGACCCGTGAAGAGATGGACCAGTTCGCCAAGTTGAGCCAGGACCGGGCGAGCGAGAACGTGAAGAACGGCTTTTTCGAGGACGAAATCACCCCGCTGACTCTCGCCGACGGAACCGTCGTCTCGAAGGACGATTGCCCGCGCGAAGGAACGACGCTCGAAGGTCTCGCGTCGCTGAAGCCGGCCTTCCGTCCCGATGGTCAGATCACCGCCGGTAACGCCTGCCCGCTCAACGACGGCGCGGCCGCCGTGATGGTGATGAGTGACACGAAGGCCAAGTCACTCGGACTCACACCGCTCGCGCGGGTGGTGTCGAGCGGCGTTTCGGCGCTGAATCCCGAGATCATGGGCCTCGGTCCGATCGAAGCGAGCCGTCAGGCGCTGAAGCGCGCTGGAATGACCATCGACCAGATCGACTTGGTCGAGATCAACGAGGCCTTCGCCGCTCAGGTGATTCCGTCCGCCAAGCATCTCGGAATCTCCTGGGACAAGCTCAACGTGCACGGTGGCGCGATCGCTCTTGGCCACCCGTTCGGCATGACCGGTGCTCGCATCATGACCACTCTCATTCATGGGCTTCAGGAGAAGGACAAGCGTTTCGGTCTCGAGACGATGTGCGTGGGTGGCGGTCAGGGTCTCGCCATGATCGTCGAACGCCTCAGCTGATCGACTGCGCCCAGTCGACGACGGCGTCGCTGAGCGCGGGCCACTCACGTAGGGCGATGTCCGACCACTGATCGAAAGCCCGATCGGTGAGCGCGATCAATGCCACGTGGATCGTCGGGTCCACCCACATCATCGTTCCACTCCCGCCGAAGTGTCCGAAGGTGCGCGGCGAATTGCGGGTTCCCGTCCAATGGGGCGACTTCTCGCCGCGAATCTCGACACCCAGTCCCCAAGGGTTGGGCCGGAACGAACCGATTCCGGGAACGACGCCATTGAGAGAGGGGAACTGCACGGTCGTGGCCTGGGTCGACATGTCACGACTGATGAGTTGCGGGGCGATCAATTCGCGCGCGAACGACAACAGGTCGGAGAGATCGCTGTGCACGGCGTGGGCCGGCGAACCTCGGAGTTCGGATCGGACCATGTCGAGAGGAGCGAATACTGCTTCGTGTAGGTAGTCGGCGAAAGGAATACCCGCTCGTTGGGCGACGTGATCGGCCGCCATTTCGATACCGGTGTTGGAATAGATGCGATTGCGTTCGGGTCGAGTGATCGGCACATCGGTGTCGAAGCCGTAACCGGCGGCATGGGCGAGAAGGTGACGCAGTGTGGCTCCGGGTGGGCCGACCGGATCGTCGAGGGCGACGGTTCCTTCTTCCACGGCAACGAGAATCGCCCACGCCGAGATCATCTTGGAGATCGATGCCAGACGGAAGACATGAGCGATCTCGCCGTGAGTGGCGACGACGGTGGAGCCGCGAACGACTCCGACGGCCACGTGGTCGACCGGCCACTGGTCGACGATGCGCAGTCGTTGGGCGAGATCCGGATCAGGCAAAGCCGGATGTGCGGATCAGTTCGGCCACCGCGAAGGCGAGGTCGAGCCCTTGACGGCCGTTCAGACGCGGGTCGCACACCGTGTGGTAGCGGTCGACGAGATCGTCGACCGTCACGTCGTCTGCTCCGCCGAGGCATTCGGTGACGTTGTCGCCGGTGAGTTCGACGTGGATTCCGCCCGGCCACGTTCCTTCGGCACGATGGGCATTCACGAAACCGGTGATCTCGCGCATGATGTCGTCGAAGTGACGTGTCTTGTGCCCACTGGTCGAGGTGAAGGTGTTGGCGTGCATCGGATCACAGGCCCACACGACCGGATGTCCGGCATCAGTGACGGCGCGCAGCAAGGGGCGCAAGCAATCCTCGACCTTGTCGGCTCCCATGCGACTGATGAGAGTGAGTCGACCAGGAACCCGCGCCGGGTTGAGGGCCTGGCAGAGTTCGAGAACGAAATCGACGTCGGTGGACGGACCGATCTTGCAGCCGACCGGATTGCCCACACCGCGCAAGAACTCGATGTGTGCACCATCGAGTTGACGGGTGCGCTCGCCGATCCAGAGCATGTGCGCCGAACAGTCGTACCAGGCGCCGGTGAGTGAGTCCTGGCGGGTGAGGGCTTCTTCGTATCCGAGGATGAGAGCCTCGTGGCTCGTGAACACGTCGACTTCGTGCAGCGCCGCGTTGTTCTCGGTGTCGACACCGCAAGCGCGCATGAATTTCAGTGCGCGATCGATCTCGGATGCCAACTGCTCGTAACGCTGACCCTCGGGGCTCGAACCGACGAATTCTTGGGTCCAGGCGTGAACGCGAGACAGGTCGGCGAAACCACCCTTGGTGAAGGCCCGCACGAGATTGAGTGTGGACGCCGACTGGTGATACGCCTGGACGAGTCGATCGGGGTCGGGGATACGGGCCGCTTCGGTGGGTGCCGGGCCGTTCACGATGTAGCCGCGGAAACTGGCCAACTCGAGATCGCCCACCTTCTCGGTAGGGCTGCTCCGGGGCTTGGCGAACTGTCCGGCCATGCGGCCCACCTTCACGGTGGGCACCCCGAGGCTGTACGTGAGCACGACCGCCATCTGCAAGATGACCCGCAGTTTTTCGCGGATGTTGTTCGCCGAGAACTCTTCGAAACTCTCGGCGCAATCGCCGGCCTGCAACAAGAAGGCGTTCCCGGCCGACACCTGAGCGAGCGATGCCTGGAGCGAGCGGGCTTCGCCGGCGAAAACCAGCGGGGGATAGGAGGCGACCTGCTTCAGAGCCCGTTCAAGATCACCCTCATCGGGCCATTCCGGCTGCTGCACGGCAGGAAATGCCCGCCATGACGTCGGAGACCAGGTGTTCGGCATACCAGAAAGACTAACGACCCGACTCCGAAAGGAGCCGGGTCGTTTTCGAGGGGTGGAAGTTCAGGCGGCGAAGATGCCGTCGGCCTCTACGTTCAGGCGGCGAAGATGCCGTCGGCCTCTTCTTTGAGCCCCGCCACGGCGCGGCTCACGAGACGGCGGGCTGCTTCGGCGGTGACGCCCAACTTCTCGCCGACTTCACGGAAACTCTTGCGCTCGCCGTCGATCAGGCCGAAGCGAGCTTCGACTGCATAACGGGCCCGAGCATCGAGGGTGTCGAGCAACTTGGTGAGCTGCTCGGTCTCGCCCTGAGCGATGATGTGATCCTCAGGAGTCGGATCGCCGTTGGCCATGAGATCACCGAGCGTCGCGTCGCCGTCGTCACCGATGGTCTTGTCGAGCGACACCGGCGTCGTGAGACGATGCAGTTCGGCGTTGGCCATGTCGAGGGTCTCGCCGTCGCCGCTCGCCTGACGCAGAGCCGCACGCAGACTGGCCGAGCGGTCGCCGGGGATACGGATGAGGCTGGCCTTCTGGTCGAGGGCACGACCGATGGCCTGACGAATCCAGAAGGTGGCGTAGGTGGAGAACTTGAAGCCACGGCGCCAGTCGAACTTGTCGACGGCGTGCTCGAGACCGAGGTTGCCTTCCTGAATGAGATCGAGGAGGTCCATTCCCTGGGGGAGCGGATAGCGACGGGCGATCGAGACGACCAGTCGCAAGTTGGCGCGGATGAAACGATCCTTGGCCTTGGCGGCCTCACGGATGTCACGATTGATCGCTGCACCGCGCTCGCCGGCGGCCTTGCGGGCGGCGGCTTCGCGGCCCTTCTCGATGGCGCGCGAGAGAACGCGCTCGTCTTCAGCGGTGAGCAAGGGAACCTTGCCGATGTCATTCAGGTAGATGCCGATGGAATCGTTCATGTTGTTCGTCTCAACTGTTCGTACGTCGTGGATGTTCCCCACTCATCGGTGGCGTCCGACACAGAACGGACGAACCACCCGGAGGCGTGAGCCGAAGAGCGGAGATGGGAGGGGTTCAAGAAACTCGGGTCGGAACTGGGGGGTCCCGCAGAGGGACCCAGAAGTTATCAGGTTTCTTTGGGGCTGTCTCATCGAATGTGGGCGGGGGGACGTGGGAGGTATCGACCTCCCGGCCCCGAACCTTGAGAAGAAAGTTCGGATCTCTCGATCGACCCCATCCGGACCTCCCGAACAGGGGGGATTCAGCCGCCCATAGACTTCGACGACGTGTCCGATCCCTCGTCCGACGTGCGCGCGCGCCGCATCGGGGTCCTGGGGGGCACCTTCGATCCGATCCACGTCGGACACCTGGTCACGGCGGTGAACGTCCGCCACGTCTTGGGTCTCGACCGGGTGGTTCTGATGGTGGCCAACCAACCGTGGCAGAAGGAAGGTTCCCGGTCGATCACCCCGGCTATCGACCGGTTGGCCATGGTGGAGGCGGCCGTCGACGGTGTGGACGGGCTCGAAGCCGGCCGACTCGAGATCGACCGGGGAGGTCCGAGCTACACGGCCGACACCTTGCGCGACTTGGCCGAGCAGTGGGGCGATGTCGAGTTGTTCACGATCGTGGGCGATGATGCAGCAGCGGGAATTCATTCCTGGGAGAGGGTCGGCGAAGTCTTGGCGAGGAGCACGATGGTGGTGGTCGATCGACCCGGCGTGCGCGTCGAACTTCCCGCTGATGTCGACTGGGTGCGCGTCGAAGTGCCTCACCTCGACGTGTCGAGCACCGACTTGCGCGCTCGATTCCGTGACGGGCGTCCGCTCGACTACTTGATCACTGAGCCCGTCCTAGATGTCATTCGCTCGCGAGGTCTGTACACACGCGAGGACCAATCGTGAGTTTCATCCGCGCCCGCCGTCGTCGGGCCACGGTGATCGCTTTGGCGTCGGGGCTCGTCGTCGCTGCGTTACTTCCCGTGTCGGCCGTTGTCGCGTGGCGCGCGATTCGCGACTCGCGAGCCGCTGAAGCGGTGGTCGCGCTCCCCACGGTGTCGATTCCCACCACGCCGACCGCCATCTTGGCCACGACGGACGATCAGAACTACCTGACGTCTCTGTCGATCCTCGCGTTGTCACCCTCCGGTGCGGGTGGAACGGTGATGTCGATCCCGGTGGGTCTGTCGATATCGGGACGCGATGCGGGCGATCCCCGTCGACTGGCCGACGTGTACGGATCCGATGGCCCCGAAGTCCTGAAAGAGACGCTCGAAGCCATGACGAGTTCACAACTCGACATGATCGCCGTGGAGGGAGCGGCCGGAACCGGTGATCTGATCGCGCGCGTGGGCACCATCGCCGCCACGTTCACCAATCCGGTTCTCGACACCGATGGCAACGCCGAGCGGGTGGTCGCCGAGGCCGGCGACAACTCGTTCACACCCATTCAGGCCGCCGCCGTGCTGGCCGCGCGTGTCGATGACGCGACCGAAGCGACCCGGCTGCCCAATGTGAAAGTGATGTGGGAGGCGATCGCGACCGCCGTGGGCGCGGGCAAGATCGGAACCACACCCGTTCCAGTGATCCCCGATGTGGGAGCTCAGACGCCGGCCGACATGCCCACGTTCATGTCGGCGCTCTTCGCCGGGCCATTGCGCGTGTGGCAGATCGGTTACCAGGCGATTCCCGAGGGTGAAGCCAACCCGGACGGTCTCGATCTCTACGGATACGACTTCGGCGAGGTGGTGATGGTGCTGGCCAGCGTGGCGCCGAGTGCCATGGTGGCGGTTCTGCCCACTCTGAGCCTGCAGGTCGACAGTTCCTACCCTGACTCGGAAACTCTGCGTCAAGCGGTCTTCCGCTTGCTGTACATGGGAGCCAACGTGCTCCTCGTTCGCAACACGACCGAGCCACCCCCGGCCGTGACGACCATTTATTACTCCGACGAGATGGATCGAGGTATGGCCGAGCCCCTCACGATCCTGCTCGACGAGGTTCAGTGGGAGCGAGCGACCGAGCGCGTCGCAGGTGTCGACCTGCGTGTCGTGCTGGGTGAGTCGTTCATTCGATTCCTCGAGGAAACCGCCGGTGTGAGCATCGACGAGGTGGCCGCTTCGAAACTTCCCCCCACCACCACCTATCCGGAGGACGAATGAACGAGTCTCTTGCCTTGGCCACGAGTGCGGCTCGGGCCGCCGACGACAAGCAAGGGACCGACACTCTCGTTCTCTCGGTGGGGGAAGTGCTCACCATCACCGAGTACTTCGTGATCACTGCGGCCTCCAATCGCCGCCTCGTACGGGCGATCGCCGATCACGTGGAAGAACGTGTGAAAGAGGAATTCGATCGGTCTCCGATTCGCGTGGAGGGGCATCGTGAGCAGCAGTGGGTGCTGATCGATTACGGCGATGTGGTCGTGCACGTGTTCGCCCAGGAAACACGCGATTTCTACGAGATCGAGCGTCTGTACAAAGACGTGCCGCGGGTGGAATGGCGCGGCTGAACTGTCCGGGCTGCACGACCTGGTTGGTCGACGTGAGTGACGCTGGTTGGCGCGTCACGTCGAAGAACGAGTCGTGCGAGGTCCTCGACCCCTGCCTCGACTCGCCGACCGTCGAATCGGACGACTTGTGGGCCGATCTCGAGTTGGTGAACGCCCGGACCGACGAGTGGCGAGATCGCGGGGTCTACGACCCTCTGCCGCCACCGCCGGATCCGCCGAATTCGGCGGTTCTCGTTCGCTGCGCCTGCGGTATCGAGACGCTGTTTCCGCGCCGGGCGTGACGACATCGTTCACGGTTGGGGTCGACCCCGAGGTCTTGGTATCGTTCGGACGTCCCGAATGGGGCTATAGCTCAGTTGGCAGAGCGCTTCCATGGCATGGAAGAGGTCAAGGGTTCAATTCCCTTTAGCTCCACGATCGAACCCGTCGGCCCTGGCCGGCGGGTTCTTCTCGTTGCGGGTCTTACCTGGTGATTGCGCATCCCGGTTCTGGAAATTAAGTTCACTTACCAAAAGTTTTTTCAGAGCCGGAGGGGTTCGATGTCAGTTCGTCAAAAGCGCGGTTATCTCGTGCTCGTCACCGTCGTCGGATTGTTCGTCGGGCTTCTTGCCGTGGTTGGCGTGAGTCAGTTTTCTGAGAAGCCGGCCTCGGCAGTCTCCTCGGCCAAGCACACCATTTGCCACCGAACGAGTGCCACGACGAACCCGTACCGAAAGATCACGGTGTCCGCGCGGGCGATCTTCAAGCAAGACCTTGACGAATTCACCGCCGTTAACAGCAAGCATCCGAATGCCCATAATGGTGCCCGCGCGGGTCTCACACTTACCTACGACGCCAACGGAAACACAACCAACAACGTTTTCGATCCAATCTTCAACTATCCGGCAAACGATAAGAGGTGGGGAGACATCATTCCCCCGTACACCGAAGACGAGCCTCTCAAATCCGACGATGACTCACTGAACTGGGGTCAAACAGGACAAGACATCTATAACGGTGTGGGTTCATTCAGCGGTCTATGCGACACGATGACCGCGTTGGAGTTCCTCACCAATGTCTGCGGGGCAAGCGACCAGGCATGTCTGAACAGTGCGCTCGCTGACCTCGACGATCAGGGTGCAAGCGAAGACGTTGCTCTTCGTGAGTCGCTAGGTGGAAGTTTCGCCAGCGCCCTTCAAAACAAGACCTTGGCCGAGATCACGACGTCAGTGGGTGCGGCAACTCCGCAAGTCTCGACTGATTCAGCGCCATGCAGCCTGACCCCCAACGGAGCCGGGAGTTGGATAGCCGTGTTCGGAGGAACTGGATTTACGGCTGACGAACCATTGTTCACGTTCTTTCAGTACGGTCCGAATACGCCACTTTCGGACCCGGAACTGACCGCAGCGAGCTCTTGGGATCTCGTGAACGTTGATCAGAGCCCAGCGAACAATGCGAGTATGAGCACTGTTTCCAAAGTGGGAGTTTCTCTGTTCGACTCTGGAACGTCTCCGAACCCGGTGGCAATCGACTCGGTTCAGGTAGCGATTTCCGGCTCTGTGTACGTCCGAGCTGTAATGGTCACCGAGGTTCAGGATCCCGATGACAACACGGCCTACATCGGAGAGTGGTTATACGGATCGACTGTGTTGTGCGATGTCGCCAATCCTCCGGTGTCGAGATCACTCACCACGACCCGC
>JBEDFW010000052.1:0-3319 GCA_041174985.1 Actinomycetota bacterium
TCGATGGCCCGACGACGATCTTCGATGACGTCGACGAGTCGATGACGCAGGTGGTCGGGCACACCGGCGACGATCGACGCGATGATCGCCGCCGGATCTTCGCTGCGCGGATTGTCGGAAGTGATCACGACTTCGTCGGCGAGGTTCACGGCGACTTCTCCCATCATCGGACGTTTGGCCTTGTCGCGATCGCCACCGCATCCGAAGACGACGATGATTCGACCCTCGACCCCGGAGTCGCGCAGCGAACGCAATACCGCGGCGAGACCATCGGGCGTGTGCGCGTAATCGACGAAGAGCGTGAAGTCCTGACCGACGTCGATGCGCTCCATGCGTCCGGGAACCGGTTCGACGGTCTCGAGTCCTTCGGCGATCAGGTCGACCTCGACTCCGAGCGCGTGCATCACGGTCGCGGCAGCGAGCGAGTTCATGACGTTCACCGCTCCCCCGAGAGGCACGCGAATCCTGCGTCCGTTCCACCGGTACGAGTGATCGACGGTACTGACGATCAGGTCCTCGGCGTCGGACCGACGGAACGGAATCGTCTCGACGCGAGCTCCCTCGACGAGTCGACGCCCGTAGGCGTCGTCGGCGTTGACCACGGCCAGGGGCGTGAAACTCGGATCGAACAAGCGGGCCTTGGCCGCGAAGTAGCTCTCCATGTCGCCGTGCAGGTCGAGATGGTCGCGGCTCAGGTTCGTGAAGACCGCCGCTGCGAATCGAGTCCCGGCGACTCGTTGCATCACGAGCGAATGCGATGACACTTCCATCGCGACCGACTGAACGCCCCGATCGCGCATGCCGGCGAGCGTGGCCTGCAACGCCGGTGCCTCCGGAGTGGTGAATCCCCCGCTCAACGTGCCGATGATCTCGGTCGAGCGACCCCGAGCGCGACAGATCGAGGCCACCAGATGGGCCGTGGTGGTCTTGCCATTGGTCCCGGTGATCCCGACGAGTTCGAGGGAATGGGACGGGTCCCCCCAGAACGCCGTCGCGAGGCGGCCCATGGCCAACCGCACGTCGTCGACGACGATCTGGGGGACCGACGCATCGACCCCGTTGACGACATGATCGACGAGCAAGGCGACGGCGCCGTCGTCGACTGCAGTGCCAGCGAAATCGTGTCCGTCGAAACGAGCACCACGGATCGCGCAGAACACGGAACCGGGCGCGACCGAACGTGAATCGTGAGCGACTCCCGTGACTTCACGATCGGGGACCGACGACATCGCCGCGAGTCCGGCTTCGTGGAGGAGATGGCCGAGCGAACGCACTCTCATCGGTCACCCAGCCGCCACGCATCCGCGATCACCGGGGCTCGGTTCGATCGCCAGTTCCTGAATCGCCACCTGGGCCAGAGCCGAGAACACCGGCGCGGCGGCCGTACCACCGAAGCGGTCACGACTCGACGGGTTCGGCTCGTCGATCGAAACGAGGATGGTGACACGGGGACGATCGGCGGGAAGGTAGCCCACGAAAGTGGCAAAGTAAGCGCGGCTACCGTCCTCGGTCACGTAGGTGCCGTTCTCCTGCACCTTGTAACCCGTTCCCGTCTTTCCGGCCACCGTGATCCCCGGAACCTGAGCACGAGTTCCCGTTCCCACGCACACGACGTCACTCAGGAGACGGGACATCGTGTCGGCGGTCTCCTTCGACACGACGCGATGCGAATCTCCCATCGGCGTGTTCCACACGTTGCCGCTCTCGTCGATCGTCGAGAGAACGAGACGCGGAGGAACGTACATGCCTCCGTTGGCGACCGCATTCACGGCCGAGACGATTTGCAACGACGTGGCCGCGAAACCGTATCCGTAGGTGATCGTCGCCCTTTCCGAACCCCGCAGGTCCTCGGCGTCGCGAAGCGTTCCGGCACTCTCACCCGGATATTGCAAACCAGTCGTTGCCCCGAATCCGAACGACACGAGGTAGTCGTGAAGTCGTTCGACGCCGATCGTCTCGGCCGCCATCATCGTGCCGATGTTCGACGATTTGGTCAGGATCTGCTGGACGCTCATCGGTTCGGTGTCGTGCGGATACGCGTCCTTGATCGTGTATTCGAACTTCGTGTCCTCGTCGAAGACGAAGACACCGGGCACGAGGAACATGCTCGACGGCGTGACTCCACCACCGTCGATGGCCGATGCGATGCTGAAGATCTTGGCCACCGAGCCGGGCTCGTGCGCCTCGACGGCGGCCATGTTTCCCGTCGTCACCTCGGCCACGCCGAGTTCGTCGCGGCCGATGCTGGCGATCGAGAGAATCTCTCCGGTCGCCGTGTCGATGACGATGCCCGTGCCACCCTTGGCCTGAAGTTCTTCGACTCGCTGCAACAGCGCCTGTTCGACTTGGTACTGCATCGATCGGTCGATGGTCAGAACGAGATCGGTGCCGGGACGCGCGTCTTCGACCATCTGACTTCCGCCCGGGAGCGTGCGACCGGAGTTGTTGACTTCACGAAGCATCAGGCCGTCGATGCCCTGCAGGATCTTGTCGTACTGCAATTCGAGACCAGTGGAGCCCTCACCGAAAGGATCGGTTCGACCGATCACGTTGCGCGCCAGACCACCGGACACTTGCACCCGCTTGGGCTCGGTGACACCGTTCACTCCGGCCAGGCCGAGCGAAAGGATCGCTTCGGCGACGTCGTCGTCGACGAAACGCTGGACGTACACGAAGGTCTTGGTGCGATCGCCGAGCTTCTCGGCGAGTTCGGCTTCGCCGATCGCGTCGATCCCGAGCATCTGAGCGAGAAGATGCGACGTGGCGACCGGATCTCCCACGGCTTGCGGGTTGGCGTAGATGGACGTCGACGGCACCGTGATCGACATCTCGTTGCCGTCTCGATCGAAGATGGTTCCTCGATCGGCGGCGACGGTGACGTAGGACTCGCGCTGAGCGGCACCGTCGGCGCGATACGTCGATCCGCTGAGGACCTGAACGTTGACGATCTGGGCCACGAACAACAACAGAACGAAGGCCGAGAGCACGAAAGCGGTCTGGGCTCGTCGACGAGACGGGCCGATCTTCCAACGGCTGACGGTCTGGACCTGTCGGGCGCGCGACCGTCCGGAACCGCCCGACACCGATCGTGACGAAGTCCCGCGAGACGCCTTCGTGCGCGACGAAGTCGAGCGAGACGAGCTCGCACGGGACGAACTCGCACGGGACGAACTCGAACGCGAACGCGCCGAGCGAGAGCGTGACGAGCGCTCCGTCACGGCTGTCCTCCGAGAATCGACTTGAATTCGCCGTATTCGCGCAACGGATCGTCGGAGTCGTCGAGAAGCTCGGGGTCGACGCCACCCGTCGCCACCAGAAC
>JBEDFW010000053.1:0-3164 GCA_041174985.1 Actinomycetota bacterium
CAACGTCACGATGACGGTGGAGTTGGGTAAGCCGATCGCTATGGATGAGGGTTTGCGGTTCGCGATTCGTGAGGGTGGCCGTACGGTTGGTGCTGGCCGCGTCACCAAGATCCTGAAGTGAGTCGGTGACCTCATGTCTCAAATCATCCGTATCCGCCTGAAGGCGTTCGACCACGAGATCATCGATCAATCGACGCGCAAGATCGTCGAGACGGTGGCTCGCACCAACGCCACAGTGCGCGGACCCATTCCGTTGCCGACCGACAAGCATCGCTACACGGTCATCCGCGGACCGCACATCGACAAGGACTCCCGTGAGCACTTCGAGATGCGCATCCACAAGCGGCTCATCGACATCGTCGATCCCAAGCAGCAGACCATCGACAGCCTGCAGCGCATCGATCTGCCGGCCGGTGTGGAGGTCGAGATCAAGGTGCAGGCCGGCTGAGTCGGTCGACACACATGAACGTCGCGAAGGGGCCTTCGGGCCCCTTCGTCGCGTCCGGGGTCATTTCTCACCGAGTTCACACCGTCTCCGCGTCACGTCGTGGTCGATGACGAGGTAGACAATTCTCGTGATGGACGAGTTTCCTCCGCCCCCCGTCGGAGAGCCGTTGCCGGCTCCCGAGATCGAAACGGTTCCCGCCGGCGCTCGCCGTCGTCGTCGTTGGCCCAAGGTCGTGGTCGTGTTGGCCGTCGCTGCCACCATCGGAGGATTCGCCGGTGCGCAGATCGCCACCGAGATGAACCGTGAGGAGGAGAGCTCGTCGAGTGACGACGCCGACGACGTGTCGAATCGACCGGTGTCGCAACCGGTTGTCACCGCCGTACCCGGTCTCGACGTGCCACCGGTGGTCGACGTGGCGGCCGTCGTCGAGCGCATCGGACCGAGCGTCGTCACCGTCGTGGCCGACAGCAGTGGCGGGCTCGGGGCCGGACGGTCCACGGGAACGGGTGTGGTGATCACGTCCGACGGCGAGATCCTCACCAATTCGCACGTGGTCGAAGGTTCCGACGACGTGAGCGTGTTGTTCGGCGACAGCATCGACCCGATCCCGGCCGAGGTGTTGGCGGCCGACCCGGGCAACGACCTGGCCCTCTTGAAGATCGATCTCGACGGACTCACACCGGCCGTGTTCGCCGATCCCGAGTCGATCTCGATCGGCGACGAGGTGGTGGCGGTCGGTTTCGCGCTCGACCTCGACGGTGGTCCGACCGTGACTCGTGGAATCGTGTCGGCACTGAATCGAACGATTGCCAATGCCGATGGCGCTCTCGACGGGTTGATCCAGACCGATGCCGCGATCTCCTCGGGCAATTCGGGTGGCCCTCTTCTCAACAGTTCGGGTGAAGTGGTCGGCATCAACACGGCGGTGTTCCAGAGTTCGATGAACACGGCGGCCAACAACGTGGGCTTCGCCATCTCGGTGGGCGAGGCACTCCCGGTGATCGAAACGCTGCGTGGTCTCGCCGGCGGTGACTCACGGGTCGAGGGATATCTCGGTGTGGGTCTCGAGGACCGTCAGGACGGCGGACGCGGTGCGGTGATCACCGAAGTGGGCGACGATTCGCCGGCGTCATTGGCCGGGATCGAACCCGGTGACATCGTGGTCGACGTGGACGGCACGCCGATCGACGGTCAGGGTGCACTCATCGCGGCGATTCGTGATCGGTCGCCCGGCGACACGATCGCGATCGAGGTCTTGCGTGGCAGTTCGCGCCTCACCCTCACCGCCACCCTCGTCGAACGCCCCGCCAACTGACCCTCTGCTTGGTGCTTCTGGTGGCAAATTCGTCGCCTGTTTCGTGCTGATCTGCCACCAGTTCGAGCAGGCCAGTCGGTTCTGGTGGCAGATCAGCACGTCAGCCGAGACGAATTTGCCACCAGAAGCACCAAGTGAAGTGTCTTCACTAGGGTTCGGCCATGAGCGACACGCCCTCTGTCAACACGCCCTCTGTCAACACGCCCTTTCTCGACGCGCACCTCGGAGGACGACGACCCTTCGGTCTGAATTACTGGCCGTTGCCCGAGGACGACCCGGGTGTCGAGATTCCGCGCGAGTCGATTCGCCTCGTGTCACCCGACGGTGCCTTGGTGCGTGGCGTTCTCTGGACGCCGCCGAAAGGCAAACCGTGGAAGACGGCGGTGATCCTGTCGCATCCGCGCGGAGATTTCAGCGTGCACTACGCGTGTCCGTTGCTCGCAGCAGCCGGTTACGCCGTGCTCGGTTTCGGCACGCGCTACATGAACAACGACACCGACTGTCTGCACGAAGCGTGCACCATCGACGTCGAGACCGTGTACCACGAGATGAAGAGACGAGGTGCCGAAGCCGTCGTGTTGCTCGGCAACTCCGGTGGCGGATCGCTCATGGCGCTCGCTCATGCCGAACGCGGTATCGGTGATGGATGGGTGGGCATGGCCGCGCACCCCGGTGAAGGCGTGTTCATGTTGCAAGTGATCGATCCGAGCGTGGCCGTCGAAGACGATCCCTTCTCGACGGTTCCCGAACTCGACATGTACGACCCCGACAACGGATGGCGTCCGTGGCCCGAGCCGTGCGTGTACGACAAGGAATGGCTGGCCCGCTACCGCGCCGCGCAAGTGGAACGAGTCGCGCGTATCGATGCGATTGCCAAGGCCAGCATCGCCGAATCGACCGATGCGCTCGGGCGTCTTCGCAGTGTCGACGCGACCACCGAGACGCGTCAATGGCGTGAGTTGCGTCGTCGAACCGTGTTCACGAAGTACCTCACGATCTATCGCACGCTCGCCGATCCGGCTTACCTCGATCTGTCGATCGATCCCGACGAACGTCCGATGGGTTCGTTGTTCGCGTTCCCCGATCCCTTCGATGCCAACTACGGACGCGGTGGACTCGCGCGCACCATGACCGCACGCGGATGGTTGAGCACGTGGAGCGGTCTGTCGAGTCACGCCAAGTTGGCCGACACGATGCCCAAGGTGACGGTGCCGACGATCCTCATCCATCCGACGGCCGACACCGAGATACGCGTGTGGCAGGCCAAGGAGATCGTCGACAACAGCGGCGCGGCCGACAAGACGTACGTGGAGATGAAAGGTGCGCCGCACTACCTGGAGGGTCACCGTCAGGAGGCCTTGGCCCACGTGGCCGATTGGTTGGCCAAACGCTTCCCCTGAC
>JBEDFW010000054.1:0-15625 GCA_041174985.1 Actinomycetota bacterium
TTGTGGACCGAGCGTGCAATCGGTCGGCTTGCTCAATCTCCGAGCCGTCAAGACCGGGTACGCGACGACGTCGGCGACGATCACCGTCGACGCAAATGCCGCGACGACGATCGTGCTCGCGCTCCAGCCGAACCGCTCGTCGGTCACGGTCACGGTCCACGACGATGCCGCCACTCCGGTGGCACTGGCCGGAGTGGCCGTGAGTTCGAACCACGGCGGGTCGTGCTCCACCGTGGCCGGAGTGTGCACGATCAGCGATCTTCCACCCGGTGCGACGACTCTCACCTTGTCGTTGGCGAACCACGAGACCCGCACGGTCGTGGTCGGTCTGAACGCCGGCCACACGACCAATGCATCGATCACGTTGAAACGCACCGGAGCTCTCACGGTTCACGTGGCGTCGGCACCGTCGACTGCCGCCACCTTCGCCGTGGTGGGTCACGGGACTCTCTGCACCATCTCCACGTCGGCCACCAGCTGCACCGGCTCGCACGGGATACCGTACGGCACCTGGTTGGTCAGCGGCAACGGATACGCCAACGCATCCGTCGTCATCAATTCCTCCACCCACAACGTCACCATGAGCGCATCACCATGAACAAGATCATTGTCCTTCCCCTCGTCGCCTTGCTCGTCGCCTGCGGTGGCGGCGGCCTGAAACGAGACGATTCCGGAGCCGTCGTGAGCGGAGGCTCGGTGTCGGCATTCGAGGTTCAGGTGGGCGACTGCTCCAACGCCGAACTGAAGGAAGAGACCACGTCTGTTTCGCTCGTTCCGTGCACCGAGCCGCATTCACACGAGGCTTACTTCCTGGCCGAGCATCCCGATGGCCCGTACCCTGGCGCGACGGCTCTCGAGGTCTTCGCCGAGCAGAAATGCGTGGGCGCTTTCGCCGACTACGTGGGCATCGAAGTGGCCGAATCGCGGTTCTACTTCACGTATCTGTTCCCGAGCGTGAGCACCTGGAACGACAAACAGGATCGCCAAGTCGTCTGCTTCGTCGTGGCACGCGACGAGTTGATCACCGGAACACTGAGGGACGCCGCCGCCTGATCAGGTGAGACGGCGGACGGCGTCGTCGACCGTCGTCTTCCGCTCGGCGACCGCCCTCACGACCGGACTCACTTCGATGATCATCGCGGTCAGTCCGATGACGAGAGCCTCCAGGACTCTCGGGACGTCGACCCCGTCGAGTATCGGCACGGAGGCCCGGGTGATCAGGTGGGCCTGGCGCACGTCGTTCACGAGAACGGCGACTCCTCCGATGACGAACGAAGCATTGAGACGATTCAGGAGATCGAGCACCTGGCCGTCGGACGCCCAGCCCACATCGACCGGGAGCGCGTACACCACGGCCGCCACCTGATTCTGCGGATACACGGAGATCATGGCGTTGACCCCCAGGTGATTGGTCGCGCTCACCTCGTCGTCGGTCTCACCGTCGACGACGAATCCGAGTTCGATCAAGGATTCGACGGCCCGCCACCACGCGGGTGGCGAGGCGAACAATTGACCGTGCCAATCGGATCCGATACGGCGCATGGCCGATACGAGAACGAAATCATCGGCCGACCAACCCCGCGGCGACTCGGTGGCCAACCGCGAACCCTCGACCGTCATGGTGACGGTTCCTTGCCCTTCCAGGAACTCGGGAAATCGACGTCGCGTCCGCGCGCCGAAGATGTCGGACTCGACGATTCGATTCCATTCCGGGTCGTCGACGGTGAATCGCACTCGCGCCAGATCGTCGGCCACGTAATCGATCTCGGGTTCGACGGCGATCACGTCGCCAGCCGACGAGATGAAGGGAACGACCGCCATAGCGGCAGAGTACTCTGAGGCCATGGCGTTGCAGGTCGTGAGTGGAGCAATGATGACCTGCACCTTCGGGATGGCTCCGTCGACGCTGAACATTCTTCCGAAGAGTCGCGTCATGGCGACCGCACCGGCCGGGAACATCATGGACATGGTGCCCAACATGAACATTCCGCCGTTCGGAATGTGTCAGTCGCTCTCCAACCCGCAAGTCGCCGCGGCCACCGCAGCCGCCCTCGGAGTTCTCACACCCATGCCGTGCATCCCGGTTCCCGCCGGACCCTGGAAACCAGGCTCGCCGACCGTGATGATCGGTGGCATGCAGGCCCTCACGAATTCGTGCATGGCGAATTGCGCGTGGGGTGGAATGATCCAGTTCAGCATGCCCGGTCAGACCAACGTCATGACCGCCTGACCAGATCTCACGCCGTGGGTCGCACCACGTAACGACCCGTCACTCCACCTTTCAGGATGGTCGTGAGAACACCCTCGAGAGCCGTGAGGTCGACCTCGTGACCGATCTCGTCGAGACCGCGAGGCTTGAGGTCGGTCGCCAGTCTTTGCCAAGCACGAATCCGTACGTCCATGGGCGTCTGCACCGAATCGATTCCGAGCAGCGCGACACCGCGCAGAATGAAGGGCATCACCGTGGCCGGCAGGTCGGCGCCACCAGTGAGACCGCTCGCCGCCACGGCCGACCCGTAGGTCAACCGTTTGAGGAGATTGGCCAAAGTCGTACCACCCACGCAGTCGACGGCACCGGCGTATTCCATCGCCTGAAGAGGTCGACGATCGTCGTCGGAGAGCGACGCTCGGTCGATGACCGCGGAAGCGCCGATGCTCTTCAAGAAGTTCTCCTGGTCCTTCTTCCCGCTGCTCGCCACCACGTGGTATCCGCGTGAAGCGAGCATCGCCACCGCCATGCTGCCCACACCACCCGTCGCTCCCGTGACGAGCACCGGACCGCGATCGGCGTTCAGACCCCAGTCCTCGAGAGCGATCACGCTCAGTGCAGCGGTGAATCCGCCGGTTCCGATGATCATCGCCTCGCGAGCGGTGAGTCCGGTCGGCATCGGCACGATCTGCTCGGCCGGAACCCGGCAGTAGCGCGCGTACGCGCCGTGTCGAGCCGTCCCGATGTCGTAGCCGTGGGCGATGACGACGTCACCGACTCGAAACGACGAGCCGGCCGGATCGACGACCCGACCAGCCAAGTCGATTCCGGCCACGAGCGGGGAGATCCGGGCGACCTTTCCGCTCGCCGTGGTCGCCAGACCGTCCTTGTAATTGACGCTCGAGTACTCGACTTCGATCAGAACACCGTCCGGGGCGATGTCGCTCAACCCGATCTCGTGCACACCACGCCGCGCGCCTTGATCGTCATTGATGAACACGAAGGCGGGAAAACGAACGGAGGAATCGACAGCCATGAGTCGACTGTAGTGACGGTGAGCGGGCGAGGCTTCAGCGATACGACGCGGCGATGTGGCCGATCACGTCGACCGTGTGCGCCAAGGAGGTCGACGCCCGGGTCAGTCCGATCCACGTCGCTCCGGCCTCGACCAGATCGCCGATGGCCTGTCGATGTCTCTCGATCGGCGCACCGGGCGTCGCCGCCTCGTGATCGAGATAACTGACCAGCACTTCGACGTTCCGCCCCTCGGCCATCTCGCGCAGTTGACGAATCTTGGTTGCCAACTCCGACGCCGACCCGATGTGTGCGGTGCGGGTGGTGTTCGAGACCACGGTCGACGTCATCATGGGCATCCAGCCGAACCCTCCTCGCGCAACGCGTTCGAGCGACAGACGAGAGTTGCCCCCGATCCAGACCGGAATGGGCTGCTGAACCGGTCGCGGACGACAGATCGCGTCACGGGCTTGGAATTCGATCCCGTCGTGGGCCACCGCCTCTCCCGACCAGAAGCGCGGTAACACGTCGAGAGCTTCGTCCATGAGCTCGTTCCGTCGATCGAAGTCGACGCCGAGGGCGTGGAACTCGCCCTTCTGGTAGCCCGCACCGAGACCCAGCTCGAGACGACCGCCCGAGACCAGATCGACCGATGCGGCCGTCTTTCCGAGCAGGAATGGATTGCGGTAGGCGGCGACCGACAAGTACGTGAACAGCCGCACTCGTGCAGTGACTGCCGCGGCGAACGAGAGAGCGACGAAGGGGTCGAGGGTTTGGTGTCCCCCGGCGGAGAGCCACTTGGCGCTCGGTGCCGGATGTTCGGTGAAGGCCAACCCGTCCAGACCCGCTCGTTCGACCTCGCCGGCGACCGCATCGATCGGCCCGGCACCCAACATGTCGGAGTCGGGTCCGATTGCGTCGGGATACTGGTACAGGATCCGCACGACACGAGGGTACCGTGATGAGGTCCCGTCCTCGAAGGTCGTTCGGATCACCCACCATGAAAATCGGCTACACGACGATGAACACACCGGCCGACATCGGTCCGCGCGACTTGGGTGTGATGCTCGAGGACGCTGGTTTCGACTCGATCTGGATCGGTGAACACAGCCACATTCCGGCGTCCCGCCTCACGCCGTACCCCACCGGGGGCGACATGCCGTGGCAATACACCACGATGATGGATCCGTTCATCACGCTCGCCCAGATGGCCGAGCACACTTCGCACCTCCTGCTCGGACTCGGTGTGGTGCTACCGCTCGAGCACGACGTCTTCGCACTGGCCAAGACCACGGCAACCCTCGACGTATTGACCGGCGGTCGGGTGCAATTCGGAGTCGGAGTCGGTTGGAATCGTGAGGAGCTCGCCGATCATCGCCCCGACATCACGTGGTCGATGCGATATCGCGCGCTGGCCGAATGCGTCGGCGCACTTCGGTCGCTCTGGGTCGACGACGAATCCGAATTCCACGGCGACTACTTCGATTTCGCACCGGTCTGGTCGAGACCCAAGCCCGTGCAGACCCCACACCCTCCGATCTGGTTCGGAGCGGGCGGAAAGTTGGGATCGCAGCACACCGTCGCCTGGGCCGACGGCTGGATGCCTCTCGACGTGACGCTCGGCGACGTTGCGCGACGAGTGGCCAAGTTCCGCTCCATCGCAACCGAGCAAGGCCGCCCGAATCTTCCGATCACCATGGTGGCATTCGGCGATCCGAGCCTCGACACTCTTCTCGCCTACCGAGATCTCGGCATCGAACGCGTCGTCGTCGGATCGGGTCGTGACGGCTGGGAGGACCCGAGCGGCGTTCCCGAATTCATCGCTCGTTACGCCGCGTTCGTCGATCGTCTCGAGTGATCATCCCCACACTGCGAGTACGTCGTCGGCGTGAGCGACGGTGGCCAGGAGCGACAACGTGTTGTCGATGACCGCGTCGGCGTACTCGGTGGGTACACCGCACACGGCGTCGCGAACGAGAACGACTCGGTAGCCGAGATCGATGGCACTGATGACGGTGCCCAGAATTCCGAGGTTCACCGACACACCGGTGACGACGAGAGTGCGAATCCCCATGTTGCGCAGGATCTGATCGAGCGAAGTCGACGTGAACGGGGTCATGCCATGGATCCGCGACACCACCACGTCGGACGTTTCGGGTCCGAGTTCGGGAACGAGTCGCGCCCCATCTGTTCCCTGATCGATCGGCGTCGAACCGGTCTCTCGGCGCAGACGGGCATTCATGGCGAAGACCTTGCAGTTGTCGGTGGCCCCGATGCCGTCGGGACGATTCTCGGCCGTGCAGTGCACGACGGGAATTCGCGCTGCTCGGGCCGCCGCGCAGAGTCGACCCGCCGTGTCGCGCACCCCGACCCGCTCGACCTCGTCGACGAGGGCCTTCATGAGCGCTCCTTCTCCGACGACACCTTGTTGAAGTTCCATCGTGAGAACGGCGACGTCGCCGGAAGTGAGCAATTCGGCCAGACGGGCTCGCTGCTTGTCGTCGAGTGCGGACATAGCGATCAGACTGCCACACGATGGCGCTCCATCTGGTAAGTCTGGACAGGTATGAGCGCAGAACGGCCCAGTGCGGAACGATCCAGCACGGAACGACCGGTTGACATCCGCGACACCGACCCCGAGAAGTACTGGGAGACGTTCGCCGAGAAGTGGACTTCTCTCCTCACGTACCGGTACCTCGGTCGTCAGTGGGATTCGCTCGACACCGGCGTGGAAGGTGCCTTCATGGCTCTTCGCCACGACATGCGCAACTCTCTCGGTGGACTCATGGCGGCTCCCCTGTGCGTGGCATCACCCGAGTGCGGAGGTTTCAACGACGACGTCGTCGTTCCGAATCCGCTCATCGCCTCCATGCAGATCCTCGATCCGGCTTCCGACGTCCGACGTCTCATGATCCTTCCCGACAACGTGCACACCGGTCGTCGACTGGGTTTCAGCCGCGCGCTGGTGGTCGATGCGGCCGACACGTCTCGTGTCATCGCGATCTCGACCGGTGTCGGCTTGTCGCTCGGACCCGCACCGGAGGGTTACCAGAAGATCGAGAACCCACCGATCGACGTGGTCGACTCCCCCGATCTGCCTCCGTTGCATCAGGTCTTCGGGGCCACCCGCCGCGCGTGCGGAGTCTGGACGCTCCCGGCTCTCACCCCCGAACTCGCATCACCCGATGCCGCACTGCACATCGGCCCCCAACACATCACTCTCGAAGCCGCGGCGTCCGATCTCGTCGAGACGGCCGCAGAACGCAGCCTGCAGATCACCGACTGGTACGTGATGTTCGTCAACCGGGGCAAGGTCGGCCCCTTCCGCACCGTCGGTGAATGTTTCGCCGGCGCGAACGGGACGTGGGGGGCCCGGGTGAACCTGGTCGACGACGGCGACGAAGGGCGCGTCGTCAGTACTGCTGCGGCGACTTTCCGTTGACGTCGAGGGGTTCGAACGTCAGACCGGAAGACCCGACAACTTGCGCATGTTGTCGCGCAACGACATCTTGCGCTCGGCCGGAGTCAGTCCGGAATAGTCGGCCACCCATTCGTACGGATTGGCGAGACCCTCGGGGTGCGGCCAGTCACTACCGAGCAGCATCTGCTCGGCACCGATCACGTCACGAACGCTCGTGATGTCGTCCTCGTAGAACGGAGCGACCCACACGTGGCTGCGGAAGGTCTCCATGGGGTCACGCTTGTACAACTGCGGCGTCTTGCCGTACGAACGCTTGAAACGTCGAGCGAGATCACCCACCCATCCGGCGCCGAGTTCGACGGTGGCCACCTTGAGATTCGGCACTCGATCGAAGAGACCGTGACAGATGATCGACGCCACGAGGTCGTAGACCGGGCGCTCGACGTGCACACCCATCACTTCGCTGAGCGGTGACATCTTCATTCCGGTGTAGGTCTGGCTCTCGCCCCAACGCTCGAGGTAGATGCCGTAACCGGAGTCGGCGCCGTGGAAGGCGACAGTCACACCCGCATCGGCTGCGGTGTGCCAGAAACGGTCGTACAACGGGTCGGCGAGCGAACGGAATCGGTCGGGTGCCCGAACCGGAGCCGGACGGAACGTGATGAGACGAGCGCCCTTGGCGATCACGTGATTCAGCTCGGCGAGCGCCCGATCGGGATCGATGAGCGACATCAACGGACCGGTGACGATTCGACCGTCTCGGTTGTAGCCCCAGTCCTCGTCGAGCCACTCGTTGTAGCTGTGGAACGCGGCGTAGAGCATCTCGGGATTGTCGGCCATCATCTCTTCGAGACCAAGACCGAGGCTCGGCATGACCCAGGCGAGGTCGACCTTCTGCTCGTCGAGCAACTTGACGCGCGCCGCACGATCGCGGGCCGCCGGCGGAATCGGACCCATCTTCACGATGTCACGAATTTCCTTGCCCTCGTGGTTCTGCGCACGGAAGTACATCTCGAGCGAACCGGGCTGGCCCACCGGGTCGTAGGTGGGATTGGGGATCAAGGTGAGCAGCTTGTTGTTCACGAGCAACGTCTTGCGACCGTCGATGTCGATCCAGTGGATCGCATGCTTGTGCTGCTTGGGGAGATGGCGCGTGACCGCGTCGACGTGTTCGTAGTAGTGCTGGTCGGCGTCCGACAGGCCATAGGTGACATCGGCCGGGATGTTGCGGTTCTCGAGCATCGTCATGACGTTCCTCCGTTCGCGGGCCAGAAGGGGGTGACCGGTTTCTGACGCCTCGTCAGATTGTACGTCACCCCGGGCCGGGGTGGTAGACCCAGATCCGTGCGGAGGGTCACGTGAGCGAAAAAATCCCCGTCGGCCCCACGCCGGGCGACATGGCCCGGGCCGTGGCCCGAGATGCCATTCGCGACCTGGTGGCCCGCTACAACGCCAACGGCGACACCGGACGATTCGCCCAGGTGAGAGCCCTGTTCACCGCCGATGCCGTGATGCGAATCGAACCCGACGACGAGTACGTCGGGATCGAGGCGATCATGACGATCTTCACCGGCACCTCCTCTAACACGGCGGCGTCGTCGGGCCTGACCCACGTTCGTCACTTCACCAGCACCCACCAGATCGACTTCGACGACGAGCGAACGGCGACCGGGCGGCTGTATTTCTCCGTGCTCACCGACGTCGGGCTCGATCATTGGGGCCGCTACGTCGATCGCTACGTGCTCACCGACGAAGGTTGGCGCTTCGCTCGGCGTTCGGTGTCGGTCGACGGCTGGTCGACGAACTCGCTCTTCCCCCGCTGAGGCGTCGCGAGCGTCAGAGCCCGGTCGGGTCGGGCCGGAACGCCGCCCGAGGGCGTTGCACGAATTCGAACGGCACACCGTCGGGATCGTTGAGGAAGCAGATCCACATGTCGGGCACGGCGGTTCCTTCGAGTTCGACCTGACGAGGTTCGCGCTCGAACGCCCAGCCCGCGGCGCGGAACTCGTCGTAGGAGACCCGTGTGTCGTCGACTCCGACTGCAGTGCGATACAGACCAGCCGTGTTGGCCGGAACCGGATGTCGCCCGTGCGAGGTCGGAGTCGTCCACGCGTGCAGCAGAACCTCGAATGCCTCATCGGGGAGGCGCAGACGTACGACGTCGAGCGATGCGTCGACCACTCCGAGGTACTCGACGTCGTCGAGTCGATGACGAGCCACTTCGACGAAACCCATTCCTGCGTACCACGGAAGCGACACGTCGAGATCCGACACCGTGATCCGCAGGTGGCGCATGCGCGCGGCTTCGTCCTTCGAACCGGCGTCGACCACGAGATCGACACGCGTGCCGAACGGATCACTGAGCGTGGCCCACGGCGCACCCCACGGTGCCTCACCGCGCCACACGACCCGAGCACCCTCCGACGTGGCTCTCACGATGGCCCGGTCGAGATCGTCGACGGCGAAACCCAGCGCCTGCATTCCCACGCGGGTCGGGTCGGCGATGGGTTCGTCGATCATCTTCGGCGACACCCATTCCTGGACCTCGACCGACGGGCTCACCCGGGGGCCACGCCAGTCGTAAGCGAAGGCCGCTCCACTGACGATCTCTCCATCGATACCGAGCAGTGACCCGTCCGAGGGATGCAGAGGGTTGCGCATCGTCTCTTTCATCCCGAGTCCACGTTCGTAGAAGCGGATCACCGCGTCGGTGTCGTCACAGCAGTAACAGATGTGGAGGAACCGTCGCGACGGAGGAGTCGGAAGATGAACCATGAGGGCCGACAGTACCCGACCGCTCCCCTCCTTCTGCCAGAATCGATCGGGACACGACGAAGAGGAACCATGCAGAAAGAACTCGACGGACACCGACTCGACGGCAAGATCGCACTCGTCACCGGAGCGAGTCGCGGTATCGGCACCGCCATCGCCCGTCGTCTCGCCGCCGAAGGTGCGACCGTGGCGTGCACGGCACGAACACTCGACCCCGACCCGAAGTACCAGGGTTCGCTGCGCGACACGATCTCGATGATCGAATCCGAAGGCGGTCGGGCCCACGCGTTTCGCTGCGATCTGTCGGTCGCCGAGGATCGTGCTCGACTCGTCGACGAGGTTCACACGACACTCGGTCCGGTCGACGTCCTCGTCAACAATGCGGCGGTCACCTTCTTCCTGCCCGTCGAGGCGTTTCCCGAGAAGCGCTTCCGGCTCATGATCGAGACCCAGGTGTGGGCCGCTATCGACCTCGCTCAGCGAGTGATCCCCGACATGCGCTCGCGCGGAGCCGGTTGGATCCTCAACATCTCGTCTCGTGCCGCCGTCAAGCCCGTCGGGCCACCCTTCGAAGCGTGGTACTCCGAGGGCAACTCATCGGTGTACGGCTTGTGCAAAGCGGCTCTCGAGCGGCTGTCGCTCGGAATGGCCGCCGAACTCAACAAGGACCGCATCGCCGTCAACACTCTCGCCCCGTGGGACAACGTCGCTACACCGGGTGCGGGTGCTCACGATCTGGTGTCGGAGTACGCACTCGAACCCGAAGAGATCATCGCCCAGGCCGCCCTCGAACTGTGCGCCGGTGATCCCGAACGACTCACCGGTCGTATCGCGTACTCTCAGCCGTTGTTGGCCGAACTCGGCGTGCAAGCTCGTTCACTGACCGGTGGCCCGTTCGCCGGATGACCGAGTCGATCGGAGCACAGACATGGCCCGTGTGAGAGGCGGACGCTGGACGAACTGGGCTGGCAACCAGTCGGCGACTCCGTCCTCCTTCGAGCGGCCGACGAACGACAATGACGTGGTCGCCATCGTGCGGTCGGCGCGCTCGGCTGGTCGCACGGTCAAGGCCGTCGGTACGGGTCACAGCTTCACACCGACCGCGCTGACCACGGGGCACCTCGTCACCATGGATCGTCTGCGGAACCTCGTCGCCGTCGATCGTGAGGCTGGCACCGTGACCGTCGGGGCCGGCATCGGGATCGGTGACCTCAACGAGACATTGCACGGTCTCGGTCTCGCCATGCCCAACCTGGGCGACATCGCCTACCAGACGATCAGTGGCGCGATCGCAACGTCCACGCACGGAACCGGTGCGAAACTCACCGGACTGGCCGGTCAGGTTCGCTCTCTGCGGCTCGTCACCGGCACCGGCGAGATCGTCGACCTCTCTCCCGCTGACGGCGCGTTGTTCGACGCCGCTCGCGTCAACATCGGAGCTCTCGGCATCGTCACGCAGTACACGCTGGGCGTCGTCCCCGCGTTCCGACTGCGGGCCGTGGAAGGTGCGCAGAAACTCGACGACCTCCTCGACGACCTCGACGAGCACGTCGAGAGCAATGAGCACTTCGAGTTCTTCTGGCTGCCGCACACGAAGTGGGCCCTGACGAAACGGAACAACCGAACCGACGAACCCGTTCCACCGTCCACGGCGTCGTCCCGCTGGAAACACTGGTACTCGAAGTCCCTGATCGAGAACTACGGATTCGGCGTGCTGTGTGAGCTCGGTCGGCGACGGCCGGCGTTGATTCCCCGCTTGGCGACGGCTCTCCCGTCGAGCGGGCAGTCGAGTTACGTGAACGACAGTTTCCGGATCTTCACGAGCAAGCGGGTCGTGCGCTTCCTCGAGATGGAGTATTCGATTCCCCGCGAGCACTGCGGCGAGGCGCTGAGTGCCGTGCGGAACATGATCGATCGACGCGGTCACCTCGTGAGTTTTCCCGTGGAGGTGCGGTTCACGGCCGGTGACGACATTCCGCTGTCGACGGCCCACGGGAGACCCTCGGCCTACATCGCGGTGCACATGTACAAAGGAACGCCGTGGCCGGACGCCGAGCGGTACTTCCGTGACGTGGAGGAGATCATGGTCGAATTCGGGGGACGCCCGCACTGGGGGAAGATGCACTTCCGAACGGCGGCGGATCTGGCGCCGATGTACCCGCGGTGGGCGGAATTCCTGGCGGCCCGGGATCGCTTCGACCCCGACCGCGTCTTCGCCAACGACTACCTCCGCACCGTCCTCGGCCCTTGAAATTCGCCCACTCTGTAGCGTTCGCTACCGCCAGGGTGAATCTGCGCTACAGAGTGGGCGAATTTCGCTGATTTTGGCAGTCCCAGCCAGCAGATCCCAGAAGAAGATCCCGGAAGCAGATCGAAAGACGAATCACGCATGCGAACCTCACCCATCCTCCTGGTCGCCGTTCTCCTGGTCGGCTGCTCCTCCGACGAGGAATCCACTCCCCCGACGTCGACGATCGTCCCGACGACCTCGTCGCCCGTGACGAGCCCGGCACCAACCAGCGACGTATCGACGACCCTGGCTCCATCGACGACAGCCGAGAATCGGATCACGATCGAGTGCGACGCCGATTCGGGCGAGAGTCCGACCTTCGAGGTCCCACTCGGCACCTCGGTCACTCTCGTCGCAACCAGTTCGATCGAGCGGGAGTACCACCTGCACGACTACGACATCGAGCTCACGGGTGAGGAGGTCACCTTCGAGTTCACAGCCGATATTCCGGGCTCCCACGAACTGACCGAGCACCCCGACCACTCGACCGTCTGCACCATCGTCTCTCCGTGAGCAAAATCGCCCACTCTGTAGCGTTAGCTACCGCCAGGGTGAACCTGCGCTACAGAGTGGGCGAAATGTGCGGATTTGCGGGGGTCGGCGCTCCCACTGGAGGCGATGCTGGGAATCGAACCCAGGTAGAGGGCTTTGCAGGCCCTTGCCTCAGCCACTCGGCCACATCGCCAACTGCTCTGGTGCGGTCTCCCGTCCCTGAGCAGGAACATCACCCTACCTCGGGTGACCCGGATCTCCTTCTCCACCCCTGACAGGTGGTGGCAAAGGTGCGAAACTGACGCAGCGTCACGACCTGAGGGGACCCATGAGCGCCACGACCGACCACACCATCGTCTTGAAGGGCGGAACCATCGTCGACGGCACCGGCCGTCCGGGTTTCGCGGCCGATTTGGCCATGAGGGGCGACCGAATCATCGCCATCGGATCGAATCTGTCGGGTGACCATGTGATCGACGTCAGCGGATTGGTCGTGGCCCCGGGTTTCATCGACATCCACACGCATTACGACGCACAGGTCTTCTGGGATCCGGCGATGACTCCGTCGTGCTTCCATGGCGTCACGACCGTCGTCGCCGGCAATTGCGGTTTCTCGATCGCACCCACTCGTCCGACCGACCGTGATCTCATCGCACACACGATGGAGAAAGTCGAAGACATGGATCCGGCCACGTTGAAGACCGGAATCCCGTGGGAGTTCGAATCGTTCCCCGAATACCTCGACTCGATTCGCCGACGTGGCACGGTGCTCAACTACGCGGCGTACATCGGACACACTCCTCTTCGCTTGTACGTCATGGGAGACGAAGCCGTCGGTCGACCCGCCACCGACGACGAGATCGAGCGCATGGCCGAACTTGTGCGCGACGCCATGGACGCCGGTGCCGCCGGTTTCGCCTCCAGCTTCGCCGTCACCCACCGTGGTGCCGACGGTCAGCCCATTCCGAGTCGTTGGGCCGACAAGAAAGAGATCGAAGCACTCTGCAAGGCGGTCGGTGACAGCGGTCGCGGCGTCGTGGGTGTCAATGGCGGTGACAATTTGAGCCTCGCCGACTGTTACGAGATGCAACCTCGAGTCGGCGCGCCGATCACGTTCACTGCGCTGCTCACCACCGCCCAGGGTTTTCACATCAAGGCGGTCGAGATCCATCGTGAGGGCATGGCCACCGGAGCCGAAGTCTGGCCGCAGGTCTCCTGCCGTCCCCTCGCCTTCTCGCAGACGATGGTCGAGCCGTTCACTCTCAACACCAATCCGATCTTCGCCGAACTGATGCCGAAGTCGATCGACGAGCGTCGCGCGGCCTATTCCGATCCGGCGTGGCGTCAACGGGTTCGCACGGCGTGGGACAACAAGCAGGGTCTCATCCCTCGTTGGGACAGTTACGAGATCATGGAATCAGTGGCCTCACCCGAGCTCGTCGGCGAGCGTCTGAGCGTGGTCGCCGAACGAATCGGCACCGATCCCTTCGACACCCTCCTCGATCTCGCTCTCCTCGAACCCGATCTGCAGTTGCGGTTCAAGGCGATGCTCGCCAACGACGACGAAGAAGGTGTGGCCAAGTTGTTGCAGATCGATGGTTGCACTCTCGGACTCTCCGACGCCGGTGCCCATGTCGGCCAACTCTGTGATGCGGTCGCCGCCACCGATCTGCTCGGCAAGTGGGTGCGCGACAAGAAGGTTCTGACTCTCGAGAACGCGATCCACAAACTCACCAAGGTCCAGGCCGATCTCTTTCGGTTCACCGATCGCGGCGAATTACGGGAGGGCGCCTTCGCCGACGTGGTCGTGTTCGACCCGGCGACCGTGGCTCCCGGGCCAGTGCGGCGAGTTCGCGACTTCCCGGCCAACGGCGAGCGCCTGACGGCGGATCAGCCCACCGGCATGGTGCACACGTTCGTGAACGGTGCTCCGATCGTCACCGATGGCCGCTTGGTCGAGGACGCGGTGAGGACGCGCCCGGGTCAACTCGTATCGCCGGCCCCTCGCTGACTCGCGTCAGGCCGGGCTGACCTCGTAGCGAATCGGCAACGTCTTCAGCCCACCCACGAAGATCGTCTTCATCCACTTGGGGTCTCCGGCGAGTTCGACGCTCTTCAGTCTCGGCAGCAACTCTCGGAAGAGGGCTTTCAATTCCATACGCGCCAACATGGCGCCCAAGCAGTAGTGCACGCCGAAGCCGAAGGCGAGATGCTTGTTGGGCGATCGGCCCACGTCGAATCGGAACGGATCGGCGTGCGCTTCCTCGTCGCGGTTGCCCGACGGGTACGACAGAAGCACTGATTCACCGGCCCGAATGGTCTTTCCTCGCACCGTGTAGTCCTCGGTCGCCGTACGCATGAAGTGCTTGACCGGTGTCACCCATCGAATCATCTCGTCGACCGCCGTGTTCATGAGCGTCGGATCGTTCTTGAGACGCTCGAGTTGATCGGGGTGTTCGATGAGGGCCAACAGTCCGCCGGCCATCGCCGAAGCCGTCGTGTCGTGACCGGCCGTCGCCGTGATCACGTAGTACGAGATCGTTTGCACGAGTGACAACGGTTCACCGTCGATGAGCGCATTGGCGACGACCGATGCCATGTCTCCCGTCGGCTGCGCCCGTCGATCTTCGGTGAGCTGGCTGAAATACGCGAAGAAATCCTGCACCACGGCGATGATGTCGGCCGACGGGTCTCCGTCGCCGCGCTGGAGATCTTCGTCGGCGGAGCCGAACAATTCCTGGGTGAGTTTCAACATCCGCGGGTAATCGCTCTCGGGCAGGCCGAGGATCGACAAGATCACGTTCAACGGCATGTACATCGCGATGTCGCGGGCGAAATCACAGTGCCCACCGAGTTCGACCATCTTGTCGACGTAACGCTTGGCGTACCCGTCGAGCATCCCTTCCAACTTCGACAGGTTCTTGGGCAGGAACCATTCGGCGGTGATCCCGCGCAGATTGCGGTGTTCGGGATCGTCGACGTGGATGAGCGTGCGCAGCAGGTCACCGTTCTGGGCGCGTCGTGCATCGTCCTCGGCCGAACCGAGCACCGGACGTGGCTCGTTCAGGAAGATCTGGTTGCGAGCCTCGATGTCGAAGATGTCGGCCGACTTCGTGATCGCGTGGAACGGGTTGAAGCCCGGCCCCTCGACCAGGTGCACCGGATCCTCGGCCCGCAGGAGGGCGCACGCCCGGTGGAAGTAGTCCTCATCGGCATAGGCCGACGGATCCACGAACACGTACCCGGCTTCTTCGACACTGCTCGGCTGACGATCCGACATTGCTCCCCCTCGTGCTGACCTGCACCATTGTTATCCACTGTCCACCCGGGGACCAGAGGTGTCACCGAGAACCCGCCCTGGGGGCGATGAGCCTTTCGCTCCGGGTCGCCATCGGGTAGGTTTCTGACGACCCGTCAGAAACGGTCA
>JBEDFW010000055.1:0-5474 GCA_041174985.1 Actinomycetota bacterium
ACGAAGTCTCCCTCGCGCGCCGGGCGATCGACATCGGCGAGAGTTCCGAGGCGACGCCGCTCGGCGGTCACGACCTCGTCGATGTCGGAGTCGGTCACGGTCACGACGTCGATCTCGACGCGCAGGCCGGCATAACCGGGAACCTCGACCACGGGACGGATCTCACACGTCGCCGTGAACGACACGGCTCCGCTCTCTTGGCCACCAGTGATCTCGATCTGCGGCGTGGCGATGATGTCGACGTCGTTGTCGCGCACCGCGCGCGCCAGGTACGACGGGATGCTGTCGTTGAGTGCCTGACTGCGGGCCGCGTCGAGGCCGATGCGGGCTTCGAGCACCCGTCGCGGTGCCTTGCCCTGCCGGAAGCCGGGCAGACGGACGTCACGGGCGATCTTGGTGAAGGCGGCGTCGATGTCGCGGTCGAAGTCGGACTCGTCGATCTCGACCGAGAGTCGGACCTTGTTGCCCTCGAGGGTTTCACATGTCGATTTCACAGAAGGGCGAGTGTACCGGCGGTGAAACGTGCGTCCCCGGGGGCCTGCGACCTAGTGTGGAGTCATGCCGACGTGGAAGCCCCATGCCCTCGCGAAGCCTCACGGCGACCAACTCGACCTGCGTCTTCGCGACACCGTGGTGGCGACCGTCGACCTGCCCGACGTGCCCTCCGGAACCGAAGGACGCGTGCTCCTGGCCAACGGATTCAATTGGCTGCGCTACCGCGTCCAGTTCGCCAATGGCGTGGAACTCGGCGATCTCGACGGCCGGCACATCGCCCCGACGGGGCGAGCCGCCAAACGACTCCGCAAGTCGCGTCGCTGACCCGGAACCGACCCGAACGGACCGCGCGGTTCTCGACGGTTCCTGGGTTTCGACGATGGCGTAGATTTCCAGCGTGACCCGCGTCTCCCCCACCGGCATCTCATCGGAGACAGACGCCTCGTCGCGCACCGATGGTCGACGCGAACGCGGAGAACGAAACAAAGAAGCGGTCGTCACTGCTCTCCTCGCTTTGTACGACGGTGGCGAGGTCGAACCGTCGGCGGCACGTATCGCCGAACTCGCCGGAGTCTCGGAACGTTCGGTGTTCCGCTACTTCCTCGACAAGGACGACCTCGCGGCCACGGCCATGAACGTGCAGACGGAGAGGGTTCGACATCTCTACGACGGCCTGAGCGTCGACGGTGGATTCGACGAGCGGCTCGATGCCATCCTCGACCATCGTCTACGCCTCTTCGACGCCGTGCGGGGCATGGTGAAGGCCAGCGCCGTCCTCGAACATCGCTCCGAGATCATTCGTCGGGCCGTGGAACAGCGGCGCTCGTTCCTTCGGGCCCAGGCCATCGACCAGTTCCGGCCCGAATTGTCGGCATTGGACGATCAACAGATCGCCGCACGGGCCGTCGACATCGCCCTCAGCCTCGAAACGTTGTCGTCGCTGAGTGCGCAGTGCTCCCGCGCCAAGACCCGATCGACCGTGTCGTTCATGATCCGCGCCGCCCTGTCACGACAATGACACGACGACGTGCGTCAATCGCTCACCAGACCGAGTGACACCGAACGTTCGGCCCACTCGTCGAGCACCCGATCGAGCTCGTTCGGCGGAACGGGCTTCGCAATGAGATAACCCTGCATCTCGTCGCAACCGAGACGTTGCAACATTCGATACTGCTCGACCGTTTCCACGCCTTCGGCGACGACCGTCATGTCGAGCGAATGACCGACATTGATTCCGGAGGTGACCATCGGATCGGCCTCGACGGCGTTCGGGTCGAGACGATCCACCATGGCGCGGTCGATCTTCAACTGTCCGAACGGAGCCACGAGCAATCGTTCGTAGTTGCTCGTCCCGGTCCCGAAGTCGTCGACCGCCAGGTGGAATCCAGCGAGACGCAAACGGGTGAGGATGGCCACGGCCGGCGCGATGTCGGCGATCGGAGCCGTCTCGGTGATCTCGAAGGTCCAGCCATCTGCTGGTGCGCTGGCGGCCAGGATTCGGGAGGCACGGCGCGGCAGTTCGTCGTCATCGAGGTCGAGAACCGACACGTTGAGCGACACGTCGGGCATCGACGCCAACGAACGGTGCCGAGAACGGTCGTGCGCGGCCATCGACATCACGGCGTCGAGCAAGTCGGTGGTTCGACCCCGTTGTTCGACGAGGGCCACGTACATCGACGGAACCACGTCACCCCGTTCGGGGTGACGCCACCGCACCAGGGCCTCGACGCCCATGATGTCGCCGGTGATTCCCGAGACCTTCGGCTGATATGCGAGTCGGAGGAACTCCGGATCGAAGAGTTGGTCGTCGTCGATCAACAGACTCGGCCCGGTCGGATCGATCATCTGTTGCGCCAATCGTCCGGCCTCGGTGAGTGCGGTGGTGAGTGCGTCCACGCCGAATGGCTTGGCCAGAGTCGCGACCACCCGTAACTTCTGCATCTCGGCGATTCGTCGCGCGCTCGTCAACAACACCTCGTCGGCGCCACTCACGAGCACGACGGGCAAGCCACGACGGATCGCAGCGAGCCGACTCATGATCTCGATGCCGTCGAGTTCGCCGAGCGACAGATCGAGGACGACGACGTCGAAACGTCCGAGAAGGGCGGACTCGATCTGCTCGCGCGAATTGGCCGACGCCGTGGAGAAACCGGCCGCCTCGGCCACGGTCTCGATGAGTTCGCACACGGCCGGTTCGTCGTCGATCACGAGCACGCGAGCCATGTCAGTTCGTCCCGTCGGAATCGTTCTCGGCCAGGAACGGCGTGAGCGCCATGTACAGATCTTCGCGTGAGAAGGGTTTGGCGAGCGTGCGCTCCCCCAATTCCTGCAGGGTGCGCATGCTGGAGCTGTAACCCGTCATGAAGACCACGACGAGTTCGGGTTCGATCGCCGTCGCCAACTTGGCGAGTTCGATCCCATCCATCTCCTCACCGAAATTGGCGTCGGACACGAGGACATCGGGATGGAATTCCTCGACGAGTTGAAGAGCCGCTTTCGGAGTCACGGCGAATCGAGCATCGATACCGACGTCGATGAGCCAAGCGGCCACCATCTCGGCCAGGGCCTGCTCGTCGTCGGCCACGACGACACGTCGTCCGGCTCGCCGGTGTGGCGCGTCGTGCGCCGCACTCTGCTCGGGATCGTGAATCGGGAGAACGAGCGACACCGTGGTTCCCGCTCCGAGCCGACTCCGCAGTGTCGCCGTACCGCCCGACTGTCGGGCGAAGGCGTACACGGTCGCCAAACCGAGACCGGTCCCCGAGCCGGCCCGTTTGGTGGTGAAGAACGGTTCGAAGGCTCGAGCCGCCACGTCGTCGGGCATACCCGAACCGTCGTCGGTGACACTCAGCGCGAGGAACGAAGACGTGGCGTCTGGGGCGACCGAGTTCCGATCGACATCATCGGCCTCGAGTCGGCGCACCGCGATCGACAGCGTTCCGGTGGCGCCCATGGCGTCTCGAGCGTTGAAGGCGAGATTGAGGATGCAGCTCGACAGTCGACCGGCGTCGACCATCAATTGGAGATTCTCGTCGGGAACCGACACGTCGACGGTTCGGCCCGCCCCGAGGGCCTGACGCACGAGTGGAAGGATCCCCTTCAGGAGATCACCCACCGAGACCGCCGATTCCTCGAGTGGCTGCGAGCGCGCCACCGCCAGGAGCGACTTGGTGATCTCGGCGCCGCGCTCGACGGCCGACATCGACCGAGAGACGAACTTGGAGAGCTTCTCGTCGGAAGCCACCACCTCGTTCATCGCCATCAACTGCAGATTTCCGAGGGTCACGAACAACAAGTTGTTGAAATCATGCGCCAGACCTCCGGCCAGCGAGCCGAGAGCTTCCATCCGTTCGGCCTGTGCCGACCGCATGGCTCGACCACGCCTCTCGGTCGCGTCGACCAACTGGAGAAAACCGAGCGGAGAATCCGATCCGGCCGGAAGTCCTTCCACTTCCAGAATTCGCATGGACCCGTCTTCGGCTTCATCGGACAACTCGGCGAACGACTTCTCGCCAGCGAGCACGCGGGTCATCAGATCGTCGACAATGCCCGAAGCGATGGCGTCGTCGGCGATCCCGAGCGCTTCGACGACTCGGCGCCCGACCGGGTCCCCTCCAGCGTGTCGAACCACACCGTCACTTCCCGCCACCACTCGTCGATTGCGATCGAAGAAGAGCGCGACTCCCGACGACGCAGCCAATGCGGCAGCGAGCACCGACTGACGGCGACGTCGTTCGAGCACGATGGCGCGACGACTCAGCACCGCGATGACCGACACGCTCGTCGCCCAACACACGACGAGAACGATCACGATCACCACGACGCCGATCGTAAAGCACCCTGCGGTAGCATCTCGGTGACCGGGGAGTGGCGCAGTGGTAGCGTTCCTGCTTTGGGTGCAGGCGGTCGGGGGTTCAAATCCCCCCTCCCCGACCAGGAATGTCACCACCTCATGGGCTGAGGTCGGACATCTGAATTTCGAGCTGTCGGGTCGCCGGGTCGAGTTTCAGTTTCCAGCCGCCTTCGTGGGCGGCGTGATGATGCCGCGAACACAACGGGACCAGGTTGCTCAGATCGGTTCGGCCACCGTTCTCCCAATACTCGATGTGATGCGGCTCGCAATGCGTGAACTTCACCTGACATTCCGGGATCGCACACGACTCATACACCGCCCCTAACGCCCGTCGTTGATGAACCGTCGCCAACCGTTTCGCCCGGCCGACATCGACCGGCACACTGTCGCCGTTCAACACGACCGGAATGATCTCGGCGTCACACGCCAACCGACGCACCGTCTCAACAGGCACTTCCACCCCATGCTGGGTGGAGAACACCCCCGCCTCCCGAGCCGCGCCGGTCAACTGGTCGAGATCGACATGCACCACGATCTCGGCCCGCGGTGAAATCACCGTTCCCGCCGAATCATGACTCATGCCGTTCACACTGGCGGCCAACGCCAACGCCCGCCGATGATCATTCGGTTCCACGCCAGGTCCGACCTCGACCGGAACCTCGACATCACCAGAATGGAACATCGCTTCCACCCGCTGCTCCAACCGCGACAACAGAACCGACCCACGTTCGGGATCGAACGCACCCCGAAGATGCACCATCCCGTCCGGATCGTTCCAGAACTTCAAGAACGTGGCTCGGCGTTGCCGTTCGAACACACTCAACCCCTTGTCACACGACAACCGGGACACTTCGGAGCGCAGATGCTTCGCGAACTGATCCACCGTCAACCGGCGAGCCGACCTCAACAACACATCAGCTTGACCCAACACCGCCTCACGATCAGTGTCGGACACCTTTTTCAAACTGTCGGCCAGAACATCGACATGACCCGCCACGATCGACCCGGACGCCAACGCAGAACCGAACTCCGGCAACACATCCAACATCGCCGACCGTTGCACCACCCGCGACGCCTCACGGCTCCGCAACCCCGCATACTGCGTCATCTCGAACTCGGGCACCAC
>JBEDFW010000056.1:0-2702 GCA_041174985.1 Actinomycetota bacterium
ATGATCCTCTGGGAGGAGGGACGCTTCGAGCTGCACGATCCGGTGGCGAAGTTCGTTCCCGAATTCGCCGAGACCAAGGTGTGGCGCGGTGGAACGTGGGTCAGGCCGGTACTCGAACCGCTGAGCGAGCCGATGGAGATGTGGCATCTGTTCACTCACACCGCCGGACTCACCTACGGCTTCATGTATCAGCACCCCGTCGACGAGTTGTATCGCAAGGCCGGTATGGAATGGGGATTCCCACGCGATCTCGATCTCGCCGGATTGTGTTCGTTGCTCGCCCGTCAACCCCTGCTCTTCCAGCCGGGTGCCGAATGGAACTACTCGGTCTCGCTCGACGTCCTCGGTCGCGTCGTCGAAGTCATCAGCGGACAACGTCTCGGCGACTTCATGCGCGAAAGGATCTTCGAACCGCTGGGCATGTCCGACACCGCGTTCTGGTGCACATCGGATCGTGCCGAACGCATGTCGGCCCTCTACGCCGCCGCACCGGCAACTCTCGCTGCCACCCGTGCCGACGCGGCCGATCGCGGCGTGTACCACGAGCCGAAACTCGATGGTGGAGGCGGAGGATTGGTGTCGACCACGGGTGATTACGTGCGATTCGCCGAGATGCTCCGTAATCGCGGCGAACTCGACGGACGTCGGATCCTCGCCCCGCGCACCGTCGAATACATGGCGAGCAATCATCTGCCCGGCAACGCCGACCTCACGGCCTTCGGTCGACCGCTCTTCGCCGAGACCAGTTACGACGGCGTCGGATTCGGACTCGGTATGAGTGTGACTCTCGATCCCGTCGCAGCCAAGGTCCCGGGTTCGGTCGGTGACTTCGGTTGGGGCGGAGCAGCCAGCACCTGGTTCATGGTCGACCCGGTCGAGGATCTCACGCTCACGTTCATGACTCAACTGATGCCCTCGAGCACGCATCCGCTGCGCAGTCAGCTGAAGCAGATGGTGCATCAAGCCCTGATCGATTGATGAACGTCGACCGACGGGTACTCTGAACGGGTACTTCCGATGCAGGAGATCTGATGCACCAGCCGATGTCGACCGACGCCAGGATCTACGTGGCCGGCCACCGTGGTCTGGTCGGTAGCGCCGTGGTCCGTCGGCTCGAGGACGGCGGATTCCGCAACGTTCTCACCGCCACGCGCGACGAGCTCGATCTGCGCGACCAGGGAGCGGTCAACGAGTGGTTCGAAGCGAACCGACCCGATTACGTCTTCTTGGTGGCCGGAACGGTGGGCGGAATTCTCGCCAACAGCACGCGGCCGGCCGAGTTCATCTACGACAACCTCATGATTCACGGCACCGTCGTGCACGCGAGCCATCTCTCCGGAGTCCGCAAGCTTCTGTACCTCGGCAGTTCGTGCATCTACCCGCGTCACGCGACCCAGCCCATCACCGAGGAACAACTGCTCACCGGTCCGCTCGAACCGACCAACGAGTGGTACGCAGTCGCCAAGATCGCCGGTATCAAGCTGTGTCAGGCCTACCGCCGTCAGTACGGATCAGACTTCGTATCGGCGATGCCGACCAATCTGTACGGGCCGAACGACAATTTCGATCTGTCGTCGAGCCACGTGCTGCCCGCACTGATCCGCAAGTTCCATGACGCCAAGACGAGTGGTGACCCGCGGGTCGAGATCTGGGGAACGGGCAGTCCGATGCGCGAGTTCTTGCACGTCGACGACCTCGCCGATGCCTGTGTGTACCTCATGGAGCACTACAGCGACGACATGCACATCAACGTCGGTACCGGAGTCGATCTGAGCATTCGAGAACTCGCCGAGAAGGTGCGCGGTGTGGTGTTCCCCGACGCGGTGCTCCACTTCGACACGTCGAAGCCCGACGGCACGCCGCGTAAGGTTCTCGACGTCAGCCGCCTGCGCGAACTCGGTTGGTCACCGAAGTACGACCTCGACTCCGGGATCCGCTCGACGTACGAATGGTTCCTGCAGCAGCAGAGCTCGAGCACCGCGATGCGCGGTATCGACTGAAACGTCGTTCGGCGATCAGTTGACCTGGCGGGTGTGTCCGGCCCAGTAGGGCTCGCGCAACTTGAACTTCTGCAACTTGCCGGTGGCGGTGCGCGCCAGCACGTCGCGGAACTCGACGCGCTTCGGACACTTGTATCCGGCGAGTTTGGTCTTGGCGTAGGTGATCACTTCGTCCTCGGTGAGAGTCGATCCCGGTGACTTCACCACGAGAGCGAGCACCAATTCGCCCCACTTCTCGTCGGGCACTCCGATCACGGCGACTTCCGAGACGTCGGGATGGCTGAAGATCGCGTCCTCGACTTCGATCGACGACACGTTCTCGCCGCCCGAGATGATGACGTCCTTCTTGCGATCGCTGATCGTCACGTAACCCTCGGCGTCGATGGTGCCACCGTCGCCGGTGTGGAACCACTCGACACCGTCGGCGTCGTCGGCGGCGGCGTGGATCGCGTCACGGGTCGCGTCGGGCTGATTCCAGTAGCCGGCCATCACCACGTTGCCGCGCGCGAGGACTTCGCCCTGCGGTGACACGCGCATCTCCACGCCGACCGCGGGCGCGCCGGCGCGTGACAACTTCTGCGCCCTTTCGCTCGGCGACAGCGAATCGAACTCGGCGCGGGTGCGATTCATGGTGAGGAAGGGTGACGTCTCGGTGAGACCGTAGAGCTGAATGAACTCCCAGCCGAGTTCGGTCTCCATGCG
>JBEDFW010000057.1:0-6379 GCA_041174985.1 Actinomycetota bacterium
GCTCGGCACGTTGGCGTACCAACTCGCGTACATCCCCACCGCTCCGAGCACCGACCCGAGCAATGGTGACAGCCAGAGCATGCGTCCGAACGAGTTGGTGAGCATTCGCGACGTGGCGGCCGGCAACACGAGAAGGGCCGAGATCAACAACACGCCGATCACCCGAACCGTCACCAGAATCGTGGCCGACAGCAACAACATGAGCACCGCTTCCATCGCCGGAACGTTGACTCCACTCACCGCCGCCACTTCGGGGTCGAAGGTCGAGAACAACAGGCGCCGATAGAGAACGACCACCACGACCGCACTCGCCACCGCGACTCCGGCCACTGCGGCGATGTCGGACGGGAACACTCCGAGAACGTTTCCGAACAACACGGCGTCGATGCTTCGTGCTGCCTGCCCGTAACGCGCTTGCAGGGCCAGACCCAGCGCGAAAGAGGCCGTGGTCACGACGCCGATGGCCGCGTCGGCACCGATGATGCGACGACGCGACACCCGCCCGATCATCAGCCCCGACAGGAGTCCCCAGAGTCCCGCACCGACGAAGTAGTTGAAGTCGAGGACGGCGGCGAGGGCCGCCCCACCGAAGACGGCGTGACTCAGACCATGGCCGATGTAGCTCATGTTGCGCAGCACGACGAACACGCCGATGAGTCCGCACAAGGCTCCGGCAAGTGTGGCGATCACGAGCCCGTTGCGAAAGAACTCGTAACGGAACGGTTCGGTCGCGTCGAAGGCGATCAACGACACGAGGTCAGGCTCCTCGACGGGTGAGGCGCACGCGGATGTCGTCACCACCGTGTTCGACGACGACCGGCATTCCACCGTGCTGCAGAACCTCCATGGGAGCCCCATAGGTGCGCTCGAGGAAATACGGACGGAGAACTTCTTCGGGCGATCCGTCGGCGACGACCGTGCGATTGAAGCAGATGAGTCGGGGCAAGTGCGCCGCCAGACCGTTCAGATCGTGCGTCGTGAGCACGATGGCCATCTCGCGCGTACCGGCGGAACCCTGGTTGAGATCGGCGAGGACGTGGAGCACGTCGTGTCGCGTGCGAACGTCGACACCAGCGGTGGGCTCGTCGAGCACGAGCAGATCGGGATCCTGGAGAAGAGCACGAGCGAGGAAGACGCGTTGCTGTTGGCCACCCGAGAGCTCGCGGATGTGTCGCGATCCGAGACCCTCGAGACCGAGCCGTTCGAGAACTTCGTCGATCTCGCGGATCTCCTCTTTCGACATGCGTGGCCACCACGACCGGGTGGGTCGGCTCATCGCCACCACTTCGCGAACGGTGACGGGGAAATTCCAGTCGACCGTCTCGAGTTGGGGAACGTACGAGAGTCGCAGGCCCGATCGCCGACGGATCGTTCCGTGCACGGGTTTCACCGCTCCGAGCAGGGCACGCAACACCGTCGTCTTGCCCGAGCCCGACGGTCCGACGATTCCCACGAACTCACCCGGGGTCACGGCGAAGTCGACCGCCTCGACGACCGGTGCGTCACCGTACGAGCACGAGACGTGCTCGAACACGACGCGCGGTTCGACGGCGAGACGGGCCGGTGTCACGGAGCTCATTGCGGATACACCGCCGTGTCGGGTCCGACGTCGGAGACGTCGACGGAGGTGAGGGCCGTCGCGTCGCCACCCAGCGCCTCCACCATGGTCACGTAGTTGAACCTCATGAGACCGAGCCACGAATGCTCCGGGTCGCCGGGTTCACCGATGAGGTCGTCGTCGCGCAGCACGTCGACGTAACGCACGCCGGTCTCGTCGCCGATCTGTTCGAGAACGTCGGAGGGGAAGACTTCACTGCCGAAAATGGCGGCGACTCCCGCCTCTTTCACTTGGTCGATCAGGTCGGCGACGTCACGGGGAGTCGGCTCGTCGAACGATGAGGGCTGGATGGCTCCGATCACCGACCAGTCGTACTCCTCGGCGAAATAGGCATAGGCATCGTGATAGGTGAGCAGCTGCCGCTGCTCGGCCGACATGGTGTCGGAGGCGGAACGCACCGCTTCACCGAGGGCCTCCGCCTTGGCGCGGAACGCCTCGAAATTGCTCGCGTACTGCCCAGCGTGGGTCGGGTCGGCCGCGCTCAACACGTCACGCGCCAACTCGGCATACGCGATCGCCATGGGCGGATTGGTCCAGAGATGGGGATTGGGTTTGCCGCCCTCGCGCGGGAACGAGAAGTCGAAGATGTACTCGGACTCGGGAAGGATCGCCGTTCCGAGTTCGCAGATGATCGATCCGTCACGCTGATTGGCGAGCGCCAGTTCCTTCGTCGGTTCCTCGAGCACGAGACCGTTGATGAACACCACGTCAGCATCCTCCAGAGTGGCGGCGGCACTCGGCGGCGGCTCGAACGTGTGGCTGTTCGTGCCTTCGGGGACGATGCCGGTGATGACCGTCGGCGTTCCGGACGCCACGTTGGCCACGATGCTCGTGATCGGAGCGACGGTGGTGGCCACGACGAGGGCTCGACCATCCACGGCGGAGGGCATCGGACACGGTTCGGAATCGGTCGTCGGCGACGAGTCGTCCCCACCGCAGGCGGCAATCAGCAGTAAAACCGCGAGCGAACACAACGATGACGATCGGATGAGACGGGGGGTCACGTTCGCCACCCTACCCACGGAAAGAAAGCCCTGCTAGATCGGCGAAACCCGACCCATCGAGTCGGAAAAGGGTGATGTCGTCGGACCCTGTCAGTTGACGAAGCGAGACACGATGTCGCGGACGATCTCGTTCCAGGCCTCGTAAGAGATCGGGTCGGCCGACACGTCATTCAGTGTGACGCCGAGGGTGTAGGCGCTCATGAACGTGGCCAGCGCCTTGGGATCGAAGTCCGATCTCGCCCAACCTCGCTCCTGAGCAAGACGAATCACCTCGGTGAGTGTCTCGATGATCTCGGCCTGCGCTTCCCCGAATCGCTGCCGGAACGTCGGGTCATCAGCGCACAGGGCGATCATTCGGACACGATCGATGCGAGCCTTGAAACGAGCTGCTGAGTGCAGTTCACGCGTCACCGAACCGATCGCAGCAAGGAAGTCCTCCCTCGATCTCACACCTTCGATAGCCGCCCGCGTCAACTCGATACTGGCGTCGACGTAGGCCCGGTTGATCTCGACCAGAGCGCAGCCCACCAGATCAGGGAAATCCTCGAAGTGGTGGTACAGGGACCCCCGTGAAATTCCGGATTCACCGAGAACCATCTCCACGGTGAAGCCATCGGCTCCATGCTCGGCAATGAGCCTCTTGGCCACCTCGAGCAACGCCACCCGCGTGGGATGAGGTGACACTCTGGTTCGCACACCGACTCGACTCATCGTGTCTCCGACCCTTTCGGACTCCGTTGCCGAGAGCCTAAACCCCCGAAACTCGACGCGGAGACATTCGCACGTCGAATCGACGCACCGCCCGAGCGAAGATGTTCGACTCGATGTCGGGCTCCGACCTCACCTCGGGGGCTCGGAACCGCCGCGACAAGGCCTCGAACGAGGTGACGAGCGAGGCGCGGGCGAAATTGGCCCCGACGCAGAGATGCGTTCCGAACCCGAACGAGACGTGCGGATTGGGTGAGCGACGAATGTCGAAGCTGTGCGGCGACGAAAAGACGTCTTCGTCACGATTCGCCGCCGGGTACAAGAGCACCAGTCGGTCACCACGACGAATTCGCTGTCCACGCACCTCGGTGTCGACAGCCGCACGTCGGAACATGTTGTTGAGCGGTGTCACGAAGCGCAGAACTTCCTCCACCGCACCAGGTACCAAGGACGGATCGGCGGCCATAGCGTCCCACTGGTCGGGGTGATCGGCGAAGGCGCGCAAACCGTGTCCGAGCGCGGTCCGCGTGGTTTCGGCTCCTCCGGCGATGAACAAGCCGGTTTCGTGCACGACTGCTTCGGGAGAGAGTGGCGCGCCGTCGACCGGCTGGGTCAACCACAACGTCATGAAGTCGTGCATCGGACAGCCCTTCGACGCGGCGTCGATCTTCGACGGAGCCAGCATGCCCACCATGGCGGCGAACTCCATGTTGGCGTCGATGAACTGACTGAACTGATCGCCGTCGCGGTGGATCATGTCGACCCGCATCAGCCTTTCGCTCCACGACTTCAGTTGTGGCCACATCTCCTCGGGGAATCCCAGGAGTCGACACGTGGTGCGCGCCGGAAGCTGAGCAGCGAAAGCCGTCACGAATTCGACGTCGGGTCCGCTCGCCACCATCGCTTCGACCAACTCGTCGACGAGACGTTCGATCTCGGGACGTCGCTCGCCGATCGCTCGCTGGGTCAGATGTGGCTGGACGAGCATGCGCTGCGAACGGTGACGCGGATCGTCCTGGGCGATCATGTTGATCTCTTCGGCCGACCAGTTGGCCCGATACCCGAGACTCGACACGAACACCTGTGAACGACGCTCGACCTCTTGGATGTCGGCGTGCTTGGTGATCCCCCACAATCCGTTGCGCTGATCGCGGTACACCGGTTCGTTGGCGCGCATCCAGGCCCAGGCGTCCTGTGGTTCGCTGCGATAGAAGTCGGGGTCGAGCAGGTCGTACACCCGGCGGTCGGTTCGGGACGCGAGATCGGTCATGAGCGCACGCTAGGTGCGCGACACCGCTCCGACCGAACGCTGCTGGGTCTCGGCCCAGGTCATTCCCTGGAGCACATCGGAATCGTGCGGGAGACCCAGGACCCGTTCGGCCACGATGTTGCGCTGCACTTCGCCGGTGCCGCCCCCGATCGTGAGCGCACGCGAGAACATGTAGCCGTCGTACCAACCGTGGTGATCGAGAGCTCGCAAACCGACTCCGCCTCCCGTGCCACCGCGAAGCGACATGGCCGAACTCGGCGTGTGCTCGAGACGCTGCTGCAACATGCCGTGCGCGCCCAACAGATCGCGCGCGACTTCCATCACGTGTTGACCGTGTTCGTCAGCGAGGATCTTGCGGATGCTCGCCTCGGGTCCGGGCTGCGATCCCTTGATGCGGGCGGTCAGCGTGCGCATGCGAATGAGATCGAGCAGGACGTGTTCGATGTAGATGTCGGCCAGTCGCTGACGCATCACCGGATCGTCGACCGGGCCTCGTTCACGCACCGCGTCGAGCATTTCGAGCGCCGTGGGTCCGCTCCCCCACAGCACACCACCGGTCGACAACGACACTCGTTCGTTGCCCAGAGTGACCTTGGCCAGACGCCAACCATCGCCTTCCTGTCCGACGAGATTGGCCGCCGGAAGTCGAACGTCGGTGAAGAAGACTTCGTTGAAGGTCTGCGCGCCGGTCATCTCGGTGATCGGACGTATCTCGATGCCCGGCAGATCCATCGGGCAGATGAAGTACGACACGCCTCGGTGTTTGGGTGCATTCGGATCGGTGCGCGCGATGAGAATCCCGAACTTCGCGTACTGCGCGCCACTCGTCCAGATCTTCTGTCCGTTCACGACGTACTCGTCGCCGTCACGAACGGCGCGGGTTCCGAGATTCGCGAGGTCGCTCCCACTGCCTGGCTCACTGAACAACTGACACCAGAACTCTTCGCCGGCGAGCAGCGGGATCAGATAACGCTTCTTCTGTTCCTCGGTGCCGGCGAACAGGATCGTCGGGCCACCCCATCCGATACCGATCGGATTGGAGGGCCGCCGAACCCCGGCCTTGTTCAGCTCGTCGTCGATCACGATCTGATGAACCGGATCGGCCCCGAGCCCGTACGGCGCGGGCCAATGCGGAGTCACGTAACCGGCTTCGGCCAACTGCCGTCCGGTCGGGTTCGGATGGGCGGCCAACCACTCGCGCACCGCCAGTCGTCGGGGATCGTCGAGCCCGGGCACCTGGAAATCCATACGAGGCGAACCCTACGCCTACCATCGTCGCCGTGACGAACACTTCGCCCACGTGGAATTACGCCGACAGTTGGGAGCACATCGCACGACGACTTCCCGACGCCCCGGCTCAGGAGCATCAGGGACGAGTGTTCACGTGGGCGGAATTCGATCAGCGCGCCACCGGCGTGGCCGCCACTCTGCTCGCCGCCGACGTGAAGCGGCAGGACAAATTCGCTCAGTACCTCTACAACGGTCCGGAGTATCTCGAGAGCCTCTTCGCCGCTTTCAAGATCGGTCTCGTCCCGGTCAACACCAATTACCGCTACACCGTCGACGAACTCGTCTACATCTGGGACAACTCCGATGCGGTGGCCGTGGTCTTCCACGGATGTTTCGTCGACAAGGTGAGCCAAGCCCGACCGCGCGTTCCCCGCGTGCGCACGTGGTTGTGGGTCGACGACGGTTCGGGACCCTGCCCGGACTGGGCGACCGACTACTCGATCGCCACCCGGAGCAACGCGTCCGCTGTCGCCTCGTGGCCTCGTAGCG